>REBS01000162.1 GCA_007692605.1 Gemmatimonadales bacterium | reverse complement strand
GCGAGGCGAGCGCGAAGTCCACCGTCTCGGTGGCTCCCGCCTGCACCTGGTAGTTCGACTGCCGGCCCGGGGCGAACCCGATGATGGCGGCCACGATCGTATACGTCCCGGGGGACACATTGGGAATCGTGTATCGACCGTTCGAGCCGGTTACGGAGTTGAATCCGGTTCCTTCGAGATACACCTGGACTCCGGCGATCGGCTCCCCGGACTGCGCCGAGGTGACCACGCCGGTGATGGTTGCGTTCTGCGCCTGCACGGGAGCCGCTACGAGAAGCAGCAGCAATCCGGCAAGGGCAGAGACTACGGACAGACGAGCATTCATAACTCCTCCTGTTCTGCAGAGGTTGACTCTGCGGCGGGGCATGGGGCCCCGAGCCTCCGGATCGGCCAACTCCAACCGCCGATCCGGCTCCAAAACACAGGCCGTCCCGACAGTCCGGTTCACCGACACCGGTCCCCGGCGGAGACGTCCATTTGCCCAGTATTCACCCTCGCTACCGAAAACGCAAGACTTTTAATTAAGATCCTTACAGGCATGCTCTCACAGCCCAGGACGGATTCCTGATCGGTCCTGCACCCCGCTGGACACCCCTCGGCCCGTAGGGGAACGTTGCGATCCCGGGAGGGGTTCGGTATGAGTAGTGTCGCTCGCCTCCCCTCCCTTCCTCCTCTTCGGCCGCCATGCCCGGCTTCAGCTTCCTACGCATCGGGGTCATCCCCATCACCGCGCTACTCGGAATCGTCCTGTCGGGCTGCGACAGTGGCCCCACGGGTCCGCAGGTGGCCTCGGTCGAGGTGTCCGCCGCCGCCCTCGAGGTCGAGGTCGATGGCACCCTCCAGTTGAGTGCCACTGCACGTGACGGCAGTGGCACCGCGCTGCAGGGCGTGGAGTTCGAATGGGTCAGCTCCGACGAGTCCCGCGCCGAGGTGAGCGATGCGGGCCTGGTCACCGGGCGGGGACTCGGACAGGTCACGATCGAGGCGCGGGTCTCGGGAGTCGCCGGTTCGATCACCCTCGAGGTGGTGGGCCCCGCGCCCCAGATCCTCTCGATTTCGCCGGCAACGCTCCGCGAGGGAGAGGACGCCTTCCTCGTGGGTGAAGGGTTCTCGGAGGTCCCGGAGCAGAACCGGGTCCGGATCGGAGGTCGCCTGGCCACGGTGCTCGAGGCGTCGGAGACCGAGCTCGTCGTCCGGGTGCCCACGCCGGTCTGTTATCCTCCGGGGAACGTTCCGGTGACCGCGTCGCTCGGGGGTTCCCAGAGTGAACCGCAGTTCCACCCCTTCGACCCCCCGGCCGCAGAGGCCATGGCCGTCGGGGAGTTCCGCCGCCTGGCGGCACCCGACGCCCGATGCCTGCGGCTCCCGGGCGCCAGCGCGTCCGAGCGGTACGTCTTCGGGGCCCAGTCCACCAGCCGGATGCCCCTCTCGACGGTCCGAGTGATGGTCGAGGGCCGAAGCGGTGGGGGAAGCGTGGCCTCGATCGCCACCCACTCCCATGCCGTGCGGTACGAAGTCACTTCGCGGCCCGGTCCGGGACCGCGGTTCGGATCACCAGAGATCGCGGCTTCGATGTCGGCTGCCCGGGATCGCTGGAACGACCACCGCGCGGTAAAGCCCGAACTGCGCCGTGCTGAGGCCCGCTCACTCGCTCCCGTGCTGGCCGGCGGGGTTGCCTCCGCCCGCGATCGGGAGCGGCTGCACCGGCCCGGGATCGCTGCGGCCGGCGCCGCACCCCTGGAATCGGCGGTCCCCGCGTCGGTCCAGAAGGGCGACACCGTGAACCTCTCGGTGCCCGACATCAGCTCCGACAACTTCTGTCAGACGGGACGCGATATCCGGGCGGTGGTCAAGCGCGTCGGTGCGGGGTCGATCTGGGTCGAGGACGTGGCAAACCCCGATGGCTTCACCGACCGCCAGTACGAGGAGCTCTCGGACCTGTTCGACCATGAGATCCTCGACGAGCTCAGCCAGAACTTCGGCGAGCCCTCCGACCTCGACGACAACGATCGCATCGTGATCGTGATCTCGGAAGCGGTGAACCGCATGAGCGATTTCGCGCTGGGATTCGTCGTCACGGTCGACTTCTTTCCCGACCAGTGCCCCGCCGGAAATGGGGGAGAGTACTACTATGCCCGCTCTCCCGATCCGTCGGGGACAATCCCCGGACCCGACGGCCCGCCGGACCAGCCGTACACGGTCGCCGACGCGCTCGAGGACGCCCCGGTCCTGCTCGCGCACGAGACCACGCACATCATTCAGTTCGGCCGACGCCTGGCCGTTCAGGATGTCGAGGAGCTCCCCCAGATCTGGGAGTTGGAGGGGCAGGCCACCCTGGCCGAGGAGCTGGCCGGGTTCCGCGTACGCGGGCTCGGGCCGAACCAGAATCTTGGCTTCAGCACGGCCTTCACCCCGTCGAACAGCTCCGAGCGGGACTGGTTCAGTTCGGGCTTCATCGACCTCGCCGTCTACTACGGCTTCGAGTCGCAGACCTCGCGCGTCACCGGTGCCCCGCATGAGTGCGGCTGGCTGTCGAGGGATGCCGACGGACCCTGCGACTACGGCCGCCTTCCCTACGGTGTCCCCTGGTCCTTCCTTCGCTGGATCTCGGATCACCTGGGCCCCGACTATTCCGGAGGCGCGGCGCAGATCCAACGAGGCATGATCGACCACCCCCGCTCCGGCTTCGAAACCCTCGAAGACGTGCTCGGTCGACCCGTCGAGCCGCTGCTCGCACGCTGGGCCGCAACGCTGTATACCGATGGGCGACTTCCCGCGGGAAGCGACCCACAGCTCAGCTTCCCCTCGTGGAACCTGCGGAGCATCGATCAGGGACTCGTCGTTCCGGCCCGGCTGCAGCCCACCACCCGGTCCTTCGGCACCTTCACCGACGAGCGGCGCCTGGCCGCCGGGTCTTCCGCGTATTTCCTGCTCGAGGGCGGGGCCCGTCCCGACTACGCCCTCGAGATCCGGCCTCACACCGGCACCACCCTCCCGGAGTTCGTGCAACTCTGGGTCGTACGCATTCAGTGAGCCTCTCATGAGTTCCTATCTCGCCCTGGCAGGATTCTTCGCAGCCAGCTTCGCCGCGGCATCATCAGGCGCCATCTTCCGCCCGGGCCGCTGGTACTACGAGGACCTCATCCGCCCCTCGTGGAACCCGCCCGCCTGGCTCTTCGCACCAGCCTGGACGGTCTTCTACACGATCATGTCGGTGGCGGCCTGGCTCGTCTGGATGGAGGGAGGGTGGTCCGGGCTCGCGGGGATCGCGCTCGCCGTCTTCTTCGTGCACCTCGTCCTGAACGCGGCCTGGTCGTACCTGTTCTTCCACCTGGAACGGCCCGACCTGGCGTTCTTCGAGGTGATCGCGCTCTGGGTGGGGGTGGCCACGACCCTCGTCCTGTTCTGGATGGTGCGCCCCCTGGCGGGCGCTCTCCTGATTCCATACCTGGGCTGGGTCACCTTCGCATCGTACCTGAACTTCACGATCTGGCGACTGAACATCGATGCGGACTGGAATACCGCCGACGCACGCTCCACCGGCAAGGACCGGCGCCCCGGCACGGCCTCCGAAACCCGGTCCGGAGGAAGTTGAGTCATGCTTCAATGGGCGCTGATCTTCTTCATCGTGAGCCTCATCGCCGGGGCCTTCGGCTTCCGCTCCGTGGGCTCGGCGGCGGCAGGGATCGCCAAGATCCTCTTCTTTCTCTTCCTGATCATCTTCGTCGTCATGCTGGTCCTGGGACTCCTGAGCGGCTGACCCCCGCTCGCCGGGGGTCACCAAATGCCCACCGAGATTCACCGGCGGGAGCGGATCCTGCCCTGATCCCGCCCTCAGGGGTGCGCGCACGCGTTCGACCCGATAGGTTGCTCCCCATTCCAGATCATCAGCGGCAGGTGCGACGAGGGAATTCGGACCCCGGGAAGGCCTCCCCGAACCCGAACCCCTGGGTCGACCCCCGCCCTGATCGGTTCCAGGAGGGGAAGCGGAGCTCTCCCGGACCGTCTCGTTCGGCTCCGCGGGAGTCCCCGATCCATGGTTCGACGCATCGCAAAGGGGAGGGTCGCAACCCTCTACCTCCTCTTCATCCTCGTCGGAGTGGCGTCTCCGCTCGACGCCCAGCAAACGGAAGCGCCCCGCGCGAACTGGAGCCAGGCCGAGCGGTTCTCGAGCTCCTCGCTCAACACCTATCTGCACTCCTCGTCGGTCAACCCGCAGTTCATCGACGAGGATGAAAGCGACGAGTTCTGGTACCGCTTCCAGGACGCCGATGGCACCCGCTGGATGCGGGTGAACCCGGCCGGACCCTCGCGAGTGCCCCTCTTCGATCACGCCCTCATGGCGAGGCTCCTCACCGAGACGCTGGGCAACCCGGTCGACCGCCAGACGCTCGATCTTTCGAACCTGGAGTTCACCGAGGACCTGCAGTCGATCCGGTTCGAGGTCGACGACACCCATCTGGAGTTTCACCTCACCGAGCTGACGCTGGTCGAGTACGAGCCCGAAGAGGACGAGGACGAGCCTCGCAACTGGCGGGAATTCTCGCCCGACTCGACCGCCTATGTCTTCGCCCGGGGTCACAACCTCTACTTCGTCGAGATGGAGGACGAGGACACCGTGATCCAGCTCACCGATGACGGCGAGGAATACTACTCCTTCGGCTTCCGCGAGGTGGACGACGAGGACGAGGACGAGGAGCGACGCGAGGAACAGGAGGAGCACGACGAGCAGGACGAGGACGACATGGAGGACGAGGTCGAAGATCCCTTCCCCCATCGGGTGCGTCCGAACGTGACCTGGTCCGAGGACTCGCAGCGCTTCTACGTGACGCGCAACGACAGCCGCGAGGTCAAGGAGCTGTACCTGGTGAACTCGCTGACCGAGCCGCGACCCGAGCTCATGAGCTACCGGTACGCGATGCCCGGCGAAGAGGACGTCACCCAGGTCGAGCTGCACCTGTTCGACCGGCCCACGGTGGAGCTGCGCGAGCTCGACGTGGCGAAGTGGAAGGATCAGCGGCTCTTCAACATCCACTGGCCCCTCGACGAGGCCTCTTCGACCCTTCGCCTGGTACGGCGTGATCGTCCACAGCGGACCCTCGAGCTGATCGAGGTCCGGCTCGACGAGGGCGACGAGATCCGGGTGCTCCTGACCGAGAGCACCGAGAACGCCCACCTGCGTCGGCAGAACGTGCGATATGTCGAGGACGGCGGGGACTTCCTGTGGCAGTCACGACGGACCGGATGGTCGCACTACTACCGCTACGACTATGAGGGCAACCTGCGCAACGTGGTTACCGAGGGCGAGTGGAACGCCGAGGCGATCGTCGAACTCGATTCGATCGGCGGCGAGGTCTTCGTGCGCGGAGTCGGGCGCGAAGAGGGCGAGAACCCCTACTACTCGCACCTGTACCGGGTGGGCCTCGACGGTTCGGGGATCACCCTGATGGATCCGGGCGACGCGAACCACAACTCCCGGGTGACGCCCTCCTTCCGGTTCGCCGTGAACAACTACTCGCGGGTCGACATGGCCCCGCAGTCGGTGCTCCGGAACCGAAACGGCGACGTGATCCTCGAGCTCGAGCAGATGGACCTGTCGCGTATCGAGGACATGGGCTGGCAGATGCCCGAGACCTTCGTGGTGAAGGCGGCCGACGGGATCACCGACATCTACGGCAACATGTGGAAGCCCTTCGACTTCGATCCGGACTCGACGTACCCGATCATCGCGCACGTGTACCCGGGACCGCAGACCGAGAGTGTGAGCAGCACCTTCTCGGCCGCCAACCAGCGGCAGGAGCTGGCACAGCTCGGCTTCATCGTGATCCAGATCGGCAACCGGGGCGGAAGTCCGCAGCGGTCGGCCGCGTATCACTCCTTCGGGTACTTCGACCTGCGCGACTACGGACTCGCCGACAAGAAGGCGGGGATCGAGCAGCTCGCAGCCATGAACTCGTGGATCGATCTGGACAACGTGGGCATCTATGGACACTCGGGGGGCGGCTTCATGACCGCGGCGGCACTCCTGCTGCCCCCGTACAACCAGTTCTTCAAGGCGGGCGCCTCGTCGGCGGGCAACCACGACAACAACGTCTACAACCAGAACTGGTCGGAGCAGCACCACGGGCTGACCGTCGAGAGCTGCGAGAACGACGAGGGAGAGGAGGAGGACTGCTTCAAGATCGAGGTGCCGACGAACCACGAGCTGGCCGAGAACCTCGAGGGGCGGCTCCTGCTCGTGCACGGCGACATGGACAACAACGTGCACCACGCCGGCACCATGCGGCTGGCCAAGGCGCTGATCGACGCGAACAAGCGGTTCGACTTCATGATGTTTCCCGGCATGGCCCACGGCTTCGGGGGCTACTCCAGCTACTGGCAGCGCATGATGTTCGAGTTCTTTGCCGAGAGCCTGATGGGCGACTACTACCGCCATGCGGCGCCGATCAGCGACTGAGGGGGCATTGAGGGACCACAGGCGGGCGAACCGCGAGGGTTGCGGTCGCTCCTGAAACCACATCGAGCCACCCCGTGCAGGATCGCCGGGGTGGCTCGATGTGGTTGTGGGGTGGGCCGGACTCAGTCGCCGCCGCTCTCCTACCCTCGGGTCACGTAGGGCTCCTCTCCCGCCTTGCGCAGGATCAGCTTGTGAGCGCGCAGTCGCAGCGCGCTGATCCGGATGAAGCCCCGGGCGTCCTCCTGGTCGTAGCCTCCCGCCACATCCATCGACGAAAGCTCCTGGTCGTACAGCGAGCTCTGCGAGACCCGGCCACGCGAGATCACGTTGCCCTTGTGGAGGCGCAGCCGGACACGGCCGTCGATCAGGTGCTCCGACTTGCGGAAGGCGGCCTGGATGAAGTCCATCTCGGGCGAGAACCAGAACCCGTTGTAGATGATCTCCGAGAAGCTGGGCGAAAGCATGTCGCGCAGGCGGAGCACCTCGCGGTCCATCGCCACGCCCTCGAGGTCGCGCAGCGCATGGTGGAGCACGGTGCCCCCGGGAGTCTCGTAGACCCCGCGCGACTTGATGCCCACGTAGCGGTTCTCGACCATGTCGATGCGGCCGACCCCGTGGAGTCCCCCGATCTCGTTCAGGTAGTCGAAGAGCTCCACCGGATCGGTGTGCACGGTCCCGTCGTCGAGGTTCTCGACCCGGATCGGGACCGCGTCCTTGAACTCGATCGTGATGGTCGCGGGGGTGTCGGGTGCATCGTCGATCGACCGCGTCAGCTTGAACATGTCCTCGGGCGGGGGCACGTCGGGGTCCTCGAGCGCGCCGGCCTCGTAGGAGCGGTGCATGAGGTTCTCGTCGCTCGAGAAGGGCTTCGAGGCCGTCGCTTCGACCGGAATGTCATGCTCCTTTGCAAAGGCGAGGAGGTCTTTCCGGCCCTGGAAGCGCTCCAGGAACTCCCGCTCCTTCCAGGGCGCGATCACCTCGAGCCGGGGCGCCAGCGCGGCGAAGGCCAGCTCGAAACGCACCTGGTCGTTGCCCTTGCCCGTGGCCCCGTGCGAGACGGCTCCGGCGCCCTCTCTGAGCGCGATCTCGACGTGCCGTTTGGCGATGACCGGCCGGGCCAGCGCGGTGCCCAGCAGGTAGCGGTTCTCGTAGATCGCGTTGCCCGCGATCGCCGGAAAGATGAAGTCGGTCACGAACTCGTGCTTCAGATCCTCGACGAAGACCTGGCTGGCCCCCGTGGCGAGGGCTCGTCGTCGGACCTCGTCGAAGTCGTCCTGCTGGCCCACATCGGCCACGTAGGCGATGACCTCGTAGCCCCGCTGCTGCAGGGTCTTGAGGATGCAGGCGGTATCCAGACCGCCACTGTACGCGAGTACGACCTTCTTCTTGTCCAACGGACTCTCCCTCTTCTGGGTGTTCCTGTGAATCGCCCCCGTACTCCGGGTGTCGGTCCCGAGGTCGACGGTGCGATCGGGTCCGGGCCGACCGCGGGGTCCGGGTCGGCCACCAGGTCCGCGCCGACCGCCGGGCCCGCGCCGACCACCAGGTCCGCGCCGACCGCGTCCCGCACGCACGTCTCGTTGCCGGGAACGGGGGAATGCGCGTGAAATAAGGGTAGGATACGGAGTTGGGGCAAGGCGTGCCCTGTCACAGCCCGAACCTCTCGCTCGTTATCATCAGTGAAGCCCGGTCGAAGACACCGATCCCGCTGGCGCGGCCGGTGCGGCATGGATGGGCCCGAGCCGCCGCCACCTCGTGGTCGCAGCTGATCACACGTGATCGCAAAGGAGTCCGACATGCACTGCACACACCCACATCGACCCGAACTCCGCGGGAGACAGGTCACATTCTGCGAGAGGCACGGCCGGTCCCGTCCGGGGCGCGCCGGGTTCCGCGCGGCGCCCTTCCCCTCCGCCCTGGTCGCGTCGGTCCTCGTCGCGGTCGTCCTGCTCACCGGTGGCTGCGAATGGATCACCGGTCCCTCCGATGGCGATCCGGGACCCGCTCCGGCGATCACCGAACTGCCCCGCGCTCTGACTGGAGCCGAGGTCGAGGCGATCCGGGCGAGCAACGCCTTCGGCTTCAACCTGCTGCGCGAGGTCTCGGGCGAGACGCCCGACGAGAGCGTCTTCCTTTCGCCCTTCAGCGCCTCGATGGCGCTGGGAATGACGATGAATGGCGCCGACGGCGCCACCTTCGACGCGATGCGCTCGACGCTGCGCTTCGGGGAGCTCTCCGAGGAAGAGATCAACCAGTCCTATCGGGGCCTGATGGACCTCCTTGGTGAACTGGACCCCCGCGTCGAGCTGCGGATCGGAAACGCGATCTGGCACCGGGACCAGGTGACGGTGCGCTCCGAGTTCCGCGAGCGCGTCGAGGCCGCCTTCGACGCCCGAGTCCAGGGGCTGGACTTCTCGGACCCCGGGGCCGCCGATGTGATCAACGCCTGGGTACGCGACGCCACCAATGACCGGATCGACGAGATGGTCCAGCCGCCGATCCCCGCGCAGGTCGTGGCCTACCTGATGAACGCGGTCTACTTCAACGCCGGCTGGACCGAGCCCTTCGATCCCGACCTCACCCGCACCGGCCGCTTTGAGCCGCTCGCTGGCGCCCCGGCCGAGGTCGAGTTCATGGTGCGCGACGATACCCTGCGCTACAACGAGAGCGAGCGGTGGCGCGCCGTGGACCTTCCCTACGCCGGCCAGGCCTGGGCAATGACCGTGGTGGTTCCTCGCGACGGAACCACCGTGCACGACCTGATCGACGAGCTCGACCCCGAGGGCTGGGACGCGCTGACCGCCGGTTTTCAGACCGCCCGCACCATGCTCTCGCTTCCCCGCTTCGAGCTCGAATGGGAGGGCGTGCTGAACGACGCGCTCAAGCGCATGGGCATGGAGGTCGCCTTCGATGGGGGCGCCGACTTCTCTCGTATGTTCGAGGGCACCGGGGCCTGGATCGACGAGGTCAAGCAGAAGAGCTTCGTGCGCGTCGACGAAGAGGGCACCGAGGCGGCCGCCGTGACGAGCGTCACGATGGTCACCTCGATGCCGCCGGAAGTGCGCGCCGACCGCCCCTTCCTCTTCGCGGTCCGGGAGCGGCTGTCGGGCACGATTCTGTTCATGGGCGCGATCGTGGAGCCCCCGACGATGTGACGAGCCGCTCTACGGCCTCGACCACGTCCGCGGTCTGGATCAGAACGTGGTCGGTGGTGGGTGCAGTGGGTCGACGACCAATCGGGGCCGAGCGGGCCGGGAGCTTCGCGGGGTCACGGGGTCGTCGGAAGCGGGGTCGCCGAAAATCGTGCACGGATGGCCACGGCCCGACGAGCCGTGGCCGACTTCCGGTGATTATTACCGGAAAGATGCCACCGACGGAATTTTCGGGGACGTTTGGCATGTTTCCGGTCACTCACGCCGAATCCGAGGGGGCGGCAGCCCACGAGCGACGCAATATGGTGCGGGAACGAGTGGCGGACGAGGCGCGAGGCAGCTTGCGCGCGACCGATAGAGAAGAGAGTCCGCATTCCGAAACACGGAGCAGACCCATGAAAGGCAGAATCAGAGCGACCCGGACGACCGGTGAGGATCCGCCGGGCGGGCGACTAACGGGCGGGGGTGCGCCCGGCGAGCAGGTACCGATCAGGCAGGTACCCATCAGGCAGGTACTGGGCAGGCAGGTACCGGGCAGGCAGCCATCGGGCAGACCCACGCTCCTGCTGTGGCTTCTCCTCACGGCATTCGCCGTGACCGGATGCGACGGCATTCTGGGACCGGGCGGCGGGAGCGGGGCCCCGCCGGCCATCACGGAGTTGCCGCGCGCTTTGAGCCCCACCGAGATCCAGACCATCACGGCCAGCAACGCCTTCGGGCTGGAGCTCCTGCGCCAGGTACTCGACGAGACACCGGACGAAAGCGTCTTCCTGTCGCCGTTCAGCGCATCGATGGCACTCGGCATGACGATGAACGGCGCCGACGGCGAGACCTTCGAGGCCATGCGCAGCACCCTGCAGTTCGGGGAACTCACCGACGACGAGATCAACGCAGCCTACCGGGGGCTGCTGGACCTGCTGACCGGGCTGGATCCGGACGTCGAGCTCGCGATCGGAAACTCCGTGTGGTTTCGCGAGGACCTGACCGTGCGCCAGAGCTTCCGCGACCGGGTCGAATCCAACTTCGACGCGCGCATCCAGGGGCTGGACTTCTCGGCCCCCGGCGCCGCCGACGTGATCAACGGGTGGGCATCGGACGCCACCATGGGCCGGATCGACGAGATGATCGAACCGCCGATCCCGGGAACCATCGTCGCGTACCTGATGAACGCGGTCTACTTCAACGCCGGCTGGACCCGGACCTTCGACCCCGCCGACACCGAGCCCGGGGAGTTCGAACGGCCGGACGGCACCACCGGCCCGGTCGAGTTCATGACGAGACGGGACACGGTCCCGCTCCACGGCAACCACCTGTGGACCGCAGTGGACCTGCCCTACGCGGGCCAGGCATGGGCCATGACGGTCGTGGTGCCGCACCGCACCCTGTCGCTCCACGAGATCATCGGGGAGCTGACCCTCGAGGACTGGAACGAGATCGTCGGAAACCTGAATGTGGCAGAGGTCCGGATCGCCCTACCCCGCTTCGAGCTCGAATGGGAGGCCGTGCTCAACGACCAGTTGAAGCGCATGGGCATGGAGATCGCCTTCGACGGCCGCGCCGACTTCACACGCATGTTCGAAGACTCGAGCCCCTGGATCGACGAGGTGAAGCAGAAGACCTTCGTGCGCGTCGACGAGGAGGGCACCGAGGCCGCCGCCGTGACGAGCGTTTCGCTGGAGGAGTCCGGCCCCACGACCCTTAGGGCCGACCGCCCCTTCCTCTTCGCGATCCGGGAGCGGCTGTCGGGCACGATCCTCTTCATGGGCGCGATCGTGGAGCCCCCGACGATGTGACGAGCCGCTCCACCGCCTCGACCACGTCCGCGGTCTGGATCAGGACGTGGTCGGCGGCGGGCCCCAGCGGCACGAAGGAGTCGGGCGCGCGCACCGACGCCAGCCGCGCGTCGGCCCCCCGCTCGGCCAGCTCCGCGATCACCGCCTCGGCGATCCCACCCCCCGTGCGGCGACACTCGTCGACGACCAGCACCGCCCGCCGCCCGCCGGCGGCCTCGAGCAGCGCCTCGAAGGGCAGCGGATTCAGCCACCGCAGATCCATCACGTCGACCGGGATGCCCTGGTCGGCCAGGATCCGCTGCGCCTGCAGGCTCATCCGGAGGCCGTTCGCGTAGCTGAGGAGCAGAATTTCGGCATCAGACGCGTGGGAAACTCGGGGCGCGTGGGGAGCCTGGGGCGCGTGGAGGGTGTTGGGAGCATCGGAGGGGTCGGGCGCGCTGGGCGTACCTGGTGCATCGGAGGGGTCGGGCACTCGGGCCGCGTCGGCCCCCTCCCGCCCCTCGGAGGGAGCAGCCGCAGTAGCTAGGTCGAGGGCGGCGGCGCGGTAGATCGCCACCTCGCCGGGCAGGAGTGCCTCGCCGGGCGCGGGGTGATCCGAGAGCCAGAGCCCGTCGCCCTCCTCGTGCAGATCCTTCTCGTGGTAGAGGGCGATGGGCTCCAGAAAGACCACCACCCGCCCGCACTCCGCCGCCGCGGCCAGGCACCCCCGCAGCATGCGCACCGCATCGTCGCCCCGCGCGGGGCAGGCCAGGATCAGCCCCGGAATGTCGCGCAGCGCCCCGATCGAGTGGTCGTTGTGGAAGTGCCCGCCGAAGCCCTTCTGGTAGGCGAGCCCCGCCACCCGCACCACCATCGGGTTGCGAAACTGGTCGTTGCTGAAGTACTGCAGCGAGGCAGCCTCGCCCCGGAGCTGATCCAGGGCGTTGTGGATGTAGGCCAGGTACTGGATCTCGGGCACCGGGAGCAGCCCCGCCAGCGCGGTCCCCTGCGCCACCCCCAGGATCGTGGTCTCGTCGAGCAGCGTATCGACCACGCGCCCCACCCCGAAGCGCTTCTGCAGCCCCGCGGTCACATAGTAGACCCCGCCCTTGCGACCCACGTCCTCGCCGAAGACCAGGATCTCGGGGCGCCGCAGCATCTCGTCGGCCAGTGCGGCACTCAGGTGCGCCGCCATCGTCCGCTTGACCGGGTTCCGGATCTCTTCGGGGAGCTCGGCACCCCAGAAGGCCCTCCGGCGCTCCATCGCCACCCCCCCCTCGGCCGCAGCTCGCACGCGCTTCTCGTCCCAGGGCGCCAGCGGCCGCATCACCTCGTCGGCCGACTCGAGGGACCGGAGTCCGGCCGCTTCCTCGCCCGCGGCCCGCACCCGCTCACGCGCACTCCCGACGATGTCCGCGAGCTCCCCCGGCGTCGCGGCCCCCTCTTCGATCAGCCGCCGCGCATTGGCCAGGAGCGGATCGCGCGCCTCGCCGGCCTCGATCTCGGCCATGCTCCGGTAGGCCAGCTCGATGTCGCTTCCGGCGTGCCCCCACAGCCGCTGGGTCGCGAGCCGCAGAAAGACGGGCAGGCGGCGGGTCCGGCACAGGTGCACAGCCTCTTCGACCACGTCCCAGATCTCGTCGATCGAGCCCTCGGCGTCGAAGTAGCGCAGGTAGCGCATCGCGCCGAAGCTCTCGCGGATCCAGCGCGGCGGGGTGTCGACCGAGATCCCCAGCCCGTTGTCCTCGCACACGAACAGGATCGGCATCGGGTTGCCCCGCCGCAGCGCGTAGCGCGCCGAGTTGATCCCCGTCAGCGCAGTGGCGTGGTTGGCCGAAGCATCGCCGAAGGAGCACATGGCGATCGCATCTTCGGGGAGGTCCATCCGCGTCGGATCGAGGGTCAGGGCATCGTCGGGCACCGCGAGCTGGGCCGCCTCGCCGGCCGGGGCGTGGGCCAGCCTGCGGGCGCGTCCCAGGGCGAAGGCCATCCCCACGGCCTTGGGCAGGTGCGAGGCGATCGTGCTCGTCTGCGGCGGCACCCACAGCCGCCGGCTCCCCCAGACCTTGTGCCGCCCCTGGCTGATCGGGTCGTCGCGGCGCGCGCAGATCGACAGGAGGGTGTCGCGCACCGGATCGACCTCGGGGTCCTGCCGGGAGCGGGCCATCATGAAGCCGCCCGCCCGGTAGTGCAGGAAGCATGGATCGGTGAGCCGCAGCTGCGCGCCGAGCACCGCGTTCTGCTCGTGGCCCGCACTCGAGATCGTGTAGAAGCTGCGCCCGGTGGCCTTGAGCCGCCGCGCCTCGACATCGATGGCGCGACTCGTGACCTGGTCCTCGAAGAGCGCGACGGCGGCGCGAGCGGTGAGGGTACTTCCGGTCCGCAGGGGGTCGTCGGGGGCGAGCCGATGGGCGGCCGGAGAGGCCTCCTCCAGGAAACGATCGAGCTGAGCTTGGACGAGGGCGACGCGATCGGTGGCCACGGCGTTGGACCTCCTGGGGGGATTCGGGAGCGAAAGTGGCGGGAAGCTATCAGCCCCGGGGGACCGATGTCGAGGCTTGGGGGGCGACCGGGAGCGATGTCGAGGCCAAGGGGGCGACCCGAGAGCCCGGCGACCCGCCCGCAGCGGCACGGGACCGTCGCCCACCCTTTGCGCAAGGCGAGCGGGGCGGGTAGTGTGAGGAGATTCCCGACAGCGTGTGCCGGCTCCGTCCCCTCGATGGGCCGAATCCTCCTCCAGCCCCCGACGGACTCATGATCCGACTCCTGGCGCGCCCACTGACCCTTTTGACTTCGGCCCTCATCCTGATCGCCCTGGGTGCCTGCGAGCCGGCCGATCCCGAGCCGGACACCACCGAGGTATCTCCCTATGAGACCCCCGCAGACATCGATCCGCCCACGGCGATCCGGCCCGAGGTCTCGGGGATGCACGGAGCCGTGGTGGCGGGGCATCCTCTGGCGGCAGCCGCCGGATACGAGGTGCTTCGGCAGGGGGGGAACGCCGTCGACGCCGCGGTGACGATGGCGGCGGTGCTCGCGGTGGTGCGGCCTCACATGAACGGGATCGGGGGCGACGCCTTCGCGCTCTTCTACGACGCGGCCTCGGGCGAGGTGCGGGCGCTGAACGGGTCGGGGCGGGCCGCGGCTCTGGCCACCCCGGAGTTCTTCGCGGAGCGGGAGCTCGAGTCGATGCCGGGCTCCGGGGCGCTCGCGGTGACGGTGCCGGGCGCGGTGTCGGCGTGGGCGGCGGCGCTCGAGAGGTCCGGGACGATCTCGCTGGACCAGGCCCTGCGGCCCGCGGTGCGGTTGGCCGAGGAGGGCTTCGTGGCGACCCACACCCTCGCCGAGGACCTCGAGGACGTGAGCGGGCTCAACGAGGCCGGCCAGGCGATCTACGCACCCGGGGGAGAGGCGCTCCGGGCCGGGCAACTGCTGCGAAACCCCGCGCTTGCCGGAGCGCTCCGCCGGATCGGGACCGTGGGGCCGGGGGCGCTCTACGGGGGTGAGGTCGGCGAGGCGCTGGTGGAGTTTCTCGAGGCCGAGGGAAGCCCGCTCCGGATCGAGGACTTCGCCGCGCACGAGGCGGACTGGGTCGCGCCCGCAGGCGTCGACCTGCTGGGCCGCCGGATCTACACCGTGCCCCCGAACAGCCAGGGGATCGCCGTGCTTCAGACCCTGGGGATCGCCGACGCGCTCGGGCTCGAGGGGAAGAGCTCGCTCTCGCCGGGGGTGATGCACGAGCTGCTCGAGGCCCGCAAGCTCGCCTTCGCCGATCGCGACCGCTGGGTGGCGGATCCCGAGACGGATCCGGCGCCCCTGGACCGCCTCCTCGACCCGGGATACCTGGCGGAGCGGGCCGCCCTGATCGCCGATGAGGCCGTAGAGGAGCGGGACGCC
>REBS01000049.1 GCA_007692605.1 Gemmatimonadales bacterium | reverse complement strand
GATCCAGGACGCGCTCCAGCGCATGGGGCGGTCCCCGGACACTCCCCTCACCCCCGAGTTGGCCCGAGAGGTCGCCCTGCGGGACGGGGTCAAGGCTGTCCTGGAAGGGGAGGTGGGAGCGGCGGGCACCGGGTACATCTTCTCGGCCACCCTGCGCGCGGCGGATGGGGGAGCCACCCTCGCGTCCTTCCGGCGGACCGCCCGGAGCGAGGATCACATCCTTGAAGCCATCGACCAGCTTTCGCGTGACATTCGGGGGAAGGCGGGGGAGTCCCTCCGTTCGATCCGGGACGGGGGAACCTTCCAGCAGGTCACCACCCGTTCCTTCGTGGCGCTCGAAAAATACACCGAGGCCGAGACCCTCTTTGAGCGGGGCAGGGAGGCCGATGCGCTCCCCTACCTGGAGGAAGCCGTGGCGCTCGACCCGGAGTTCGCCATGGCGTGGCGAAAGCTGGCGGTGGCACTCGGCAATCTACAGATGGATGAGGAGCGGCAGCGGGAAGCGGCGGAAGAGGCCTATCGTTTGCGGACGCGACTCACTCCCTTGGAGCGCTATCTCACCGAGGCCTACTACCACACTACTGTGTCCGGGGATACGGACGCCGGGATCCACGCCTATCGGAGCGCCCTGAGAATCGACGAGCGAAACACCGCGGCTCTGAACAACCTGGGGCTGCAATTCATGCGCACCGGGCGTTTCTCCGAGGCCATCGAGGTTCTTGCGGCGGCGATCGAGCTTCCGGCTCCCGGCGCGGTGGCCCACAACAACTATGTTCTCGCCCGACTGTACCAGGGCGAGATCGATGAGGCACAGGAAACCCTGGAGCGATACCGGGTCCTGTATCCAGACGACTCCCGGATCGTCGAGGTGGCCGCGGTCACCCATGCACTCGCGAGGAACCCCGTCCTGGCCGAGCAGGTCGTGCGCGAAGGACTGGCTACCATGGAGTCCGGGACGGCTCGGGAGGAGCGCCTCCACCGCATGCAGTACCTCCTGGCGATCCAGCAGGGACGGATTCTCGATGCGCGTGCCGGCCTCCGACAGATCGTGGGCGATCACGGGCCTGTCGAGGCCGTCACGGCCATCATCATGCTTGCCTGGCTCGAATCCCGTTGGCTCGAAGGGGTGGATGCCGGGGTGGGGATCCTCGAGGAGGCTCTGACCGAGGTCCCCTCCCCGGAGCACCCGGTCTGGGCCATCTATCACGAGTGGGCGGCTCGGCTCCACCTGCTCCGCGGCAGCCCCGCGGAGGCGGGAGCCTGGCTGGATCGATGGACCTTGGAGGTGCCGGACGAAGCCCTTCCCCACGATGCCCAGCGTCTTCGAGCTCTTCTCACCCTCTGGGCCGATTCGATGGAGCACCGTCCCGACGAGGTCGCCGACGCATTTCTTCACCGGAGTCGGGAGTCCGACTGCATTCGGTGTGTAGACGACCTCCTTCCCTTCGTCCTGGAGCAGGCCGGCCGTCTCGAAGGGGCTCGGGATCAGTGGAATGATCTCGCACGGCGGAGGCTGCCGAATCTGGACGCCACGGTCGTGCTGATCCCTTCCGCGCTTCATGAGTCGGGTCGGCTCAGCGAGGCCCTCGGGGACCACGACGCCGCTCAGGAGGCCTGGGGCGCGCTTCTCGAGATGTGGTCCGGCGCCGGGCCCGAGATGGAGCCGGTGATCGCCGGAATGCGCGCCCGGGTCGATGATGGAGAGTAGGTCAGGATCCGTATGCGCTCAGACCGGTCCCGATGGCGAGCAGCCAGCCGGGCTCTAGGGTCAACTCCCGGGCGCTCCCCCCACTCCGGAGGGCAGCGAGGCCTCGACAGGGTCATCGAAGGGCCCGTCGCCCCTTCGGGGCCAGTAGCGCATCCGGACCGAGGGGCCCGGACCAAGGGTCATCTGGGTGAGGCTGACGGTGCGGGCCTCGGGCCGGGACATCCGCACGCTCTGGGCGTCAGGGGTCCCGGGATCGAGATGAAAGCTGCGGAGGGCCTCGACGTCCTCGCCCAGGCGTGCGAGCAGCCGGGCACGACGCCTCCTGACTTCCTCTTCGGATACCGCGGAGCTGACCACGATGGGGGGTACGGGAATCGGACGGGCACGCAGCTCGGCTCCGTTCCAGTGATGGCGGAGGATGGCGCCCTCGAGGTCGAGGATCAGGATCTGGAAGGGGGCGTATCGGATCTTCTGAACGGATCGTGTCAGCCGGTCTCGAGCCTCGCCGAGCTTCCGGGCGGTGGCCAGATCCATCAGCAGCAGGCCCCGACTCCGCTCCCCGGGCTTCGCGGCTGCCTCCTCGGTCCAGGCGTTCAGCAGACAGGCACCCAGGCCGAACTCGTTTCCCAGGATCCAGGTCCCCCCGCCGTCGGGGTCGAGGGGGGCGAGGATCCGCGTCCCGTCCACCTCGCGCACCCGCGGAGGTTCTGCGGTCGAGCGGCTGCGTCGTTCGTCGCGACTGAAGAAGACGTGAAGGCGTCCCTCGTCGTCGGTCGTCCACGTCGCGGTGCACATCGTCACCCCCGGCGGTCGTCGGCTCGCGACGGGGCGATCTCCCTCGCGTAGGCCCCCGCGATCTCTCGCAGGAGATGGGGGCCGGTGAAGATCATGCCGGAGATCAGCTGCACCAGGTCGGCCCCGGCGCGGAACTTGGCGAGGGCGTCGTCGGCCGAGAGGATCCCCCCGCACCCGACGAGGGTGAAGCGGTCCCCATAGGCCTCCCGGGTCCGGGCCACCAGTTCGGTGGACCGCTCGCGACAGGGCTCCCCCGAGAGTCCTCCGCTGTAGCTTGCCGGTGCCTCGTCGCGGTGGCGGGCCGAGTCGTAGTCCTTGTTCAGGTTCCCGATGACCAGGCCGTGGAGCCCATGCTCGGCAATGACGTCGGCCATCCTTCGGAACTCGTCCCAGGAGGGGTTGATGGGCATCTTGGCGTAGACCGGGCGGTCGTGCTCCACCTGTCCGAGACGGGCCAGGAGGGGCCGCAGGAGCTCCGGATCGGCGAAGCTCTCTCCCCCGTGGACGTTGGGGCAGGATATGTTCACCGTGTAATAGTCGCCCACGTCCCGGCGGACCAGGTGCTCCAGAGAGGTGGCGTAGTCCCGGATCCCGGCCGACTCCCCGACGGCCTCCTTCCGGTTGCTCCGGGCCAGGCTGACCCCCACCACGAAGTCGTCGGGGGTGGGGATGGACCCGAGCCGTTCGGCCACGACCTCGACCCCCTCGTTCTTCAGCCCCTTGTTGACCACGATGGCCCGGGAGCGGACCATCCGGCTCATGCGAGGGGGATCATTGCCCGGGGTGGGGAGGGCGGTGACCGATCCCACCTCGACCCCGCCGAAGCCGATGTTCGGCAGCACCTGCAGGAGGCGCCCGTTGTAGTCGAAGCCCGCGGCGAGGAT
>REBS01000068.1 GCA_007692605.1 Gemmatimonadales bacterium | reverse complement strand
CCCCACTCCCACGCCTGCGCAATGACAATTCGAAGCGACCGTTGGATCCGAGAGATGGCCGAAAACCACGGAATGATCGAGCCCTTCGAGCCTGGGCAGGTCCGGGACGGAAAGATCTCGTACGGGTGTTCCTCGTTCGGGTACGACATCCGGGTGGCCCCGGAGTTCAAGGTGTTCACGAATGTGCACAACGTGGTCGTCGACCCGAAGAGTTTCGACGACCGTTCCTTCGTGGACGTCAACGCCGACACCTGCATCATTCCGCCGAACTCCTTCGCCCTGGCGCGTACCGTGGAGTTCTTCCGGGTACCGAGCGATGTCCTCGTGATCTGTGTCGGGAAGAGTACCTACGCCCGGTGCGGGATCATCGTGAACGTCACTCCGCTGGAGCCCTCGTGGCGGGGATACCTTACGCTCGAGATCTCGAACACCACTCCCCTCCCCGCCCGCATCTACGCGAACGAGGGGATCGCCCAGCTCCTCTTCTTCAGGGGCGAAGAAACGCCCGAAGTCGTCTACGCCGATCGCAAGGGGAAATACCAGGACCAGACCGGCGTCACGCTACCCAGGATGTGAACCCGATCGGTGCTCGCATCCCATGAGGAGCGGGGTCAGGTCGGCCCGCTGCCCTCGCCATCGACACTGATCAGCGTCAGTTCGAAGATCAGCCAGGAGTTCTCGGGGATTCCCTGTGGTGGGTTCCTTCCGTAGGCCAGAAACGGAGGAATGAGCACCGTACGGGTCTGACCGACCGACATGCCATCCACCCCCTCCTGTACCCCCGGAAGGACATTGAAACCGCCCAGGAGGAATTCGAAGGTCTCGTCCGGATCGGTTTCGGTGAACTGCTCGCCGGAGGGCAGCCATCCTCGAAACTCCACCTCGACGAAGGTGCCGGGTCCGGCATTCGGGGGCATGCCGGGCGAATCCTCTCGAATCCAGATCCCGTTCGGCGTCTCCTCGAAGTCATCGAGATCGATACCGAGCGACGGATCGAAGACCACCTCGTCGATCGGGAATTCATCGGCCGGGTCCGGGGTCGTCAAATCCATGCACCCGCTGACTCCGACTCCGAGAAGAGTCAGAAGGACGAGGGTGGCGAACTGCTTGAATCGTTTACGCATACTTGTGGGTCCCGCTGACGTGGAGGCATGGCGGACTACCGTTCGAAGACCACCCGCCCATCCACGATGGTTAGCATTACCTGGACATCCTGCAGGCGCGCCACCTCGACCTCGAGGGGGTTCATGTCGAGGACGACCAGGTCCGCGAGGTACCCCTCGCGGATTCGGCCCTTCTCCTCTTCCATACCCTCGGCCCACGCATTGTTCACCGTGTACGCCCGCAGCGCGGTCTCTGCATCGATGCGCTCCTCGGGGACCCAGCCCCCTTCCGGCTCCCCCTCCGGAGTCTGTCGAGCCACGGCGGCATACATCCCCATCAGGGGGTTCGCCGTATACCACGCGGCGTTCGTCCCCGGCCAATCGCTGCCGAAGGAGAGAAGCACCCCGGCCTCGTCGAGGGTGCGAAACGCGTAGGTCCAGCGGATGCGATCCGGGCCGATCCGCTCCTCCATCCAACGCATGTCGTCGATCGCGTGGTACGGCTGAACCTCGGCGATGACCCCGAGTTCGGCCATTCGAGCGGCCGTCTCCGGCCCCGCGAGGTGCTGCGCGTGGATGACCCGGAACCGGCGATCTTCCCGCGGCCCGTTCACCTCCTCCACCCGTGCGAAAAGGGTCAGCAGGGTGTCGATCGCGTGGTCCCCGATTGCATGGACCTGCGGCCAGTAGCCCTGCGCGTCGGCCTCGATCAGGAGACGTTCCATGTTTCCGGCCGGCTCCATCATGTCCCGCCACGACCCGAACCCGCCCGTGTGATCGAACGGCTCGTAGAACATGGCGGTCGAGTTCCCCATGATCCCATCCACGAACCCCTTGAAGCCTCCGAGCCGAATGAAATCCGACCCAAAGTTGCGAGGCAGTCCGAGCGCCGCCTGATGCTCGGCCCGATCCAGGGTGGGACGGGCATAGATCCGTGTGGTGAGCTCATCCTCGTCGAGAAGCGCCTGGTAGACGGCGAACATGTTCGGAGGGGTGTTGTCATGGATCGTCGTCACACCGTACTGGGCCAGATCCGCGAGGGCGGCGCGCGCCTCCTCCAATCGCAGCTCCATCGGCTTCGCCGGCATCGCCTGCCGCACGCGAGCCGCAGCATTCGGGGTCAATCGGCCCGTGGGCTCGCCATCGATGCATTCGACCCCCTCCCACGAGCAGTCGGCCCCTGCCGCATCCAACGCTCCCGCGTTCGCGAGAAATGCCGTGCGATCCCATCGATTCACCAGGACCGGATGGTCGGGGGTGAGGTCGTCGATCAGGGATCGATCCGGCGAAAAGGGTTCATCACCCTCTCCCGGTTGATCCCCCGCACTCCCCATCGCCCACGCCTCGTAGGCTCCCCAGTCGCCCCCCGTGATCCAAGCTCCGGTGGGCATCCGCTCGACCGCCTCCCGAATGCGGGCTCTCAGGCCGTCGGCGTCGGCCACGTCGAGCAGGCTGGCACCGAGCAGGAGAGCGCCGGCGGAATTGAAGTGCGTGTGGTTGTCGATGAAGCCCGGTGAGACGAAGCGCCCGTCGAGCTCCACGATCCGGGTGTCCGGCCCCCGGAAGGCATCGATCTCGCCGGCGGACCCCACTGCCATGATACGGGCGCCCCGAAGGGCAACCGCCTCGGCTCGGGGATTCGCGTCGTCTCCCGTCCAGACCACTCCTCCGGTCAGGATGAGATCCGCATTGCCACCACTCGCCCCCCCGTCCGCCTCCTCGCACGCGACCAGGGCGAGACTCGCCACGAAGACCACGATCGCAACGCCGATCCCCCGGCGCACTCCCCTGCTTACAGACTCAGGCCCTCTCGACACTGATCCCATTACGCACCCTCTCCCATTCCGTGGTCTCTTGGAGGCCGATCCCGGCGATACACATCGCCGCGTCCCCTCCGGCCTCCCGGACTCGTGGCAGAAGGCCACTCAGTCGCCGGAGGCGCTTCCCGCTTTGGACAGAGTACCCTTCAAGACGTCGCGATTCAACCTCGCGATGTAGTCCACCGAGATTCCCTTGGGGCAGACTTCCTGGCAGGCACCGTGATTCGTGCAGTTACCGAATCCCTCTTCGTCATGCCGCTGCGCCATCGCGAGTGCTCGGTCGAGACGCTCCGTCTGGCCCTGGGGGACATAGGACAGATGCGCTGCCTTCGCGGCCGTGAAGAGCATCGCCGAGGCGTTCGGGCACGCCGCCACGCACGCCCCACAGCCGATACATGCCGCCGCGTCGAAGGCTCGATCGGCGTCCCGTTTCGGAATCGGGGTCGCGTTCGCGTCCTGGGCACT
>REBS01000130.1 GCA_007692605.1 Gemmatimonadales bacterium | reverse complement strand
CAGCGTTGCGTTGCCGCCGTTGCGCGATCGAAGAACCCGAGGTCGCGCCAGGCCTGTGCCAGCCAGACATGCGCGGTGGTGGCCTGGGGATCGGCGGCGATGGCTTGTTCGTAGTAGTTGATCGCACCCGCATAGTCTGATACCGGGTAGCCCTGACGGGAGAATCCGAGTGCGGTGAGCGCCTCGGCGTTGGCGGGATCCGCAGCCAGGGTGACTTCAGCGGCACTGACTCCCAGCGTGTCGAAGTTGCTGTCGACGTAACCCCAGGCAGTCGCAACGCTATAGGCCATGGCCAGCCAGCCACGGGCGCGCACGAAATCCGGATCGGCCTCGACGGCCTGCTCCAGCATCTCGATGGATCGCACGATGTTGTCGTAGTTGCGATTGATGAACAGGTCGCGGCCGACCAGGAAGGCCTGGTAGGCATCGATGTCGCCGGTGCCGCCGGCCGCACCCGGAGCCGCATCGATCCGGACGTTCAGGCGCCGCGTCAGTTCCTCGGTGATTGCAGCCGCGATCTCGTCCTGGATCGCGAACACGTTCTGGGCGGTGAGTTCGCGGTCGAACGTTCCCGACCACACGTGCTGATCGGATCGGGCGTCGATCAACTGGGCGGTGATGCGAATGGTGTCGGCCGCCTTGCGCACGGAGCCTTCCAGCACGTGGCGCACGCCCAGCGAAGCGGCGATGTCGGGAATGCTGAGCTCGCTCTGGCTCTTGAAGGCAAAGGCCGAGGTGCGCGAGGTGACACTGAGGGCTTCGATCCGCGACAGGACGTTGAGAATCTCTTCGGCGATGCCATCGGAGAAGTACTGCTGATCGCCGTCCGGCGACAGATCGGCAAAGGGGAGCACGGCGATGGAGGCGTCCGGGATCGCCGACGCGGCAAGGTCCGGCGCTGCCGGGTCCGCTTCTGCGTCCGCCAACGGTCCTGTCCGTCCCATCGAACCGGAATCTCCGGGCTTGAGCACCCAGCCCGCGCCCAGTCCCACACCGACGGCCACCAGCAGGGCCGTTATGAACACCGTGCGTTTGCCCAGCAGCGAGGGTGCGGGCTCGGAGGGATCGGACTCCACCGTCGACGGGGTCACCCGCACCCCGTCCGGCGTCAACTCCAGCGCCCACGCCAGGATCAGGGCGATGGGGAAGCCGAGAATGACCAATACCACGATCAGGCTCAGCGCCCAGCCCGGAACGCCCAGACTGGGCAGCATGATGTCGGCCGCCTGGAGGATGACGAAAGCCGTGGCCACGTAGACGACGGCCACCCGGAACACCTTCCGGCGCTTGAGTTCCTCGAAGAACCTCATGACAGCGGCTCCATCCCGAGCTTCTCCCGCTCGACGTTGATGAGGGCAATGTTCCGCTCCACCAGCGCCCGGAACTCGGCGTCGTTCCACCACGGCTCGAAGGGCGGAGACCGGGCCAGGAGGGGATCGCGGTACCCCCGGTTGATCGCTACCCCCAACCGCTCGAGGGCTTGGTCGCGCTCACCCGAGAGGGCATGGAAGCTGGCCTGGGCGAACGCGAACTCGCCGTCGGCAAAGCCGTTCTCTTCGAGAAAGGCAAGGACGCCGCCCCAGTACTCGAGGGTGGCAGCCAGCTCCACGTCGCGACCCAGCCCGCGTTGCGCAACGGCCAGGGGAGCGAGCGTCCCGCCATACGAGAAGTCGTAGGCGACCATGGTGTCCAGCCCTGCGGGGCCGGCACTGCGCCCCGCGACCCAGTCCAGCAGCGCCTGGTGACGGCCCGCCAGGGCAAGGCCGTGAAGCAGCCCCCACGTGGCAAGGAAATCCCCGGGCGACGCCTCGGACCGAGCCCGACCCGCGGCCAGGCCCTCGTCGTCCCGACCCAGCCCGATGGCAGCCTGGGGCTCCCTGAATCCCTCGGACGCCTCGAGGGAGCGAGCGAAGTCCCCCAGCCTGTAGTACGCATCTTCCAGGGCGAGGCGCTCCAGCCGCCGATCGTCGCCCCCGGCCCTGATACGCTCCATGTGCTCCACCGCCTCTGCCAGCCGTCCTCGGTTCTTAAGGACGAACCCCCACTGGTCCACCGAACGATCAGGGTGGCTGCGCTGGATCCGCCGGGCCAGCTCCTCGGCTTCCTGGAACGCACCGATGGCTCCCAGCTCCACCAACAGGTTCCCGAGATTTGTCAGGAAGAGAGGGTCGAGCTCCGCGAACCGGCGACCCGACTCCACCGCCTTCAGCATCTGCCCGCTGCGCGAATGGGCGAGCCCGTGCCAGTGGTTCGCGCTCGTGAGGCTCGGGTTGATGGCGAGCGCTCGCTCCAGGTGCGCCAGCGCGGCGTCGTAGTCGTTCAGGTTCATGAAGAGGAGCCCCATGCCGGCGTGGGCGTCGGCCAGCTCCGGGTCCAGGGCCAGGGCGCGTCGCAGTAGAGCTCGGGCGGCAGTGTTCGCTTCATCCTCCGGAATGTCCCCGTAGCTGGTCGGGGAGTCGGACAGGAGCATCCAGAGCTCCCCCGAAGCCGCCAGCGCCGGCGGATAGTCGGGGTCCAGCGCCAGCGCTCGATCGATGAGGGTGCGGGCCTCCCGCAGGCCTTCCAGGGTACGCCCGTAGATGAGGGTGCGGGCCCTGAGGTAAAGGTCGTAGGCCTCCATCTCGCTGGTGGCGCCCTGTGCCGAAGCCACCAGGGTGAGGCGCAGCGCAGCGGCGATGGCGCCCGCGATCTCGTCCTGGATTGCAAAGACATCTTCCAGACGGCGGTCGTAGGTGTCGGACCAGAGATGGAAGCCGGTAGCGGTCTCGACGAGCTGCGCCGTGATGCGCAGGCGATCGTCCGAGCGACGGACGCTCCCTTCCAGGACATGCGCGACCCCGAGGCTCCGGCCGATGTCGGGAATCGAGGTGTTCATGCCCTTGAACGAGAAGGACGAGGTGCGACCCGACACCCCGAACACCTTCCGCCGCTTGAGTTCGGTGAACAACTCCCTCATCGGCGACCCTCCAGGTTCATGGCCGAAAGTAGGTCCGTGAAGCGCTGCTCACCTCGAAGCGGATCGTTTGCGGGCGAGACGTTCACGATGACGAACCAGACGTCCCGTTCCTCGATACCGCGCTCCAGCCAGGTCAGCGCTTCGTCCGTCCGACCCAGGCGGAGGCTCCACCGGGCCCGGTCGAGGGCCGAGACGGGGATCCCGGGCGGGAGGCCGGCCAGGAACTCGAAGGTCTCGTCCGTTCCTCCTCCGAGATACGCCTGCCGGAGGATCCCGGGTGCGAACGGCGGCTCGGAGAACAGGGCGTTCCACCGCTCCAGCGCCTCCACCATCTCCTCGTCGCGCCCCAGCTCTTCCAGAACCCAGCTCCGGTGCAGATGCGCCAGGGGAAAGGTGGGGTCCAGCTCCAGTGCGCGATCGAAGTGGAACAGTGCTTCCTCGGGCTCTCCCGAGATCAGGAGGACGAGCCCATACACGTAGCTGATCACGCGGGAGAGGGGATCCAGCGCGAAGGCCCCGCGGATGGCCTCCAGCGCTTCCTCCGTTCGACCCCGGGCCATCAGGAGCACCGCGTGCCACTCATGGCCGGTGGCGTACCCCGGGCTGAGCTCGAGGGCTCGCCGGAACTCCTCCTCCGAAGCCTCCCACTGCCACTGTCCCGTCAGGGCGAAGGCGCGCGCGGCATGGGCCTCGCCGAGCTCCGGCCTGAGGACCAGGGCACGCTCCGCCGCCTCCAACGCCCTGTCGAGGGACTCGCGGGCCGCACCGCCGGTGTGATACGGCATCACCACCCAGCTGTCGGCGAGCCCCGCGTAGGCCATGTGGAAGTCGGGATCCCGGGTGATGGCCTCCTCGAAGAGTTCGATGGAGCGGACCAGTGCCTCGGGGCTGCGCTGGTTCCAGAAGAAGCGCCCGCGGAGGTAGAGGTCGTAGGCCACGAGATCACCCGTGGGCAAGTCGGGTTCGACCGCGGTGGCGGGTTCTATTCCTGCGAGGGCCAGGCCCAGCGAGGTGGCGATTCGGTCCGCCAGGGCGGTCTGGATGGCGAAGATGTCCTCCATGCCCCGATCATAGCTCTCCGCCCACAGCGTCTGCGTGCTCCGGGTGTCCACCAGGCGGGCCGAGATCCGCAGACGCTCTCCGTCCCGCTGCACGGAGCCCTCGAGGATGGAGGCCACGCCCAGCTCCCGGCCGATCTCGCCGGGGCCCAGGTTGGTGTTGCGGTAGCGCATGGCCGAGGTCCGGCTGATCACCTTCAGGTCCGAGATGCGAGCCAGCCGGGCAATGACCTCTTCGGTCATGCCGTCGGAGAAATACCGGTTTGCCTCCTCGCCGCTCAGATTCGCGAACGGGAGCACGGCCACGGAGCCCTCCTCCAGGGTCACCGCCGCACGCTCCTCCGGGATCAGCCGATCCGCCACCGCCAGAAAGCTTCCCGTGGCCAGGAGCAGGCCGAACACCAGCAGGCCCGCGCCGGCGGCGTTCCCGCTGGCCCGGCGGTCGCCATAGGCGCCGTCGTCCACAGCCCCTGCCCGCCTGAAACGCACACCGCCCCGCCCCAGCCTGAAGTACCACGCAAGCACCAGAACCACGGGAAAGCCCAGGAAAGTGAGGGCCACGAGCGTCAGGAAGACGGCGTCGGGCAGGAAGAGCTTCTCGTAGGTGGTCGCCACCATGTAGACCGCGATCCAGCTCACGATCGCATAGACGCCGGCCACGTGAACGACCCGGCGTCGCACCAGCTCACCCCAGAACATCTCGAGGCGGTCGAAGAGGTCGGGACCCTTCTCGCTCATCGGGCCCACGGGAGCACCTCGAAGCGGGTCGCCGCGTACCCCACGGCAACCCGGAACACCGAACGGCGTCTGAGTTCCCTGCAGAGGCGTATCTTCATTGGCGCTCCTGCTCCAAATGGCCCGCGGCGTAGATGACCTGCCGTCGAATCGGCGTGCCAGCGCCCGGTCTCTTCCCCTTACGGGAAACGCGGTCAAATAGGGCCAAACCCGTTCGAAGGTCTCGGGGCCGGGTGCTCCGAGAAGAGCCGTGGGTGACTACCGCTCCAGTCTGACACCCCCGGGCCGGCGAGGCAATCCGGGCGCACCAACCGGTCCAAGGCCCCGCATGAGCAGGGGTGTGGAGGGCCATGGAGCCGAGATGGAAGGTACCCGTGCTCTTCCCCCTCCATCTCGGCTCGCGCCCCGTACCGGTTCTACCCGTGTTCGATCCGCGTGCCCAGCACCTCGAGAAATGCGGCGAGCCACTTCGGGTGGCCGGGCCAGGCCGGCGAGGTCACCAGGTTTCCGTCGGTCACCGACTCGGTCACCTCGACGTCCTGGAAGTGGCCCCCGGCCAGCGTCACCTCGGGTCCGCACGCGGGGTAGCCGGTCAGCGTCCTGCCTTCGAGCACCCCGGCCGCCGCCAGGAGCTGGACCCCGTGGCAGACGGCGGCGATGGGCTTCGACTCGGCGTCGAAGTGACGCACGATCTCGAGCACCCGCTCGTTGAGCCGGATGTACTCTGGGGCCCGGCCTCCGGAGACCACCAGCGCATCGTACCGGGCCGGATCGACCTCCGAGAAGGTGGCGTTCAGCCCGAAGCGATGCCCCGGCTTCTCGGTGTAGGTCTGGTCCCCCTCGAAGTCATGGATCGCGGTCGCGACCGACTCGCCCTTCTTCTTGTCGGGGCAGACGGCGTGCACCTCGTGGCCGACCATGAGGAGGGCCTGGAAGGGGACCATCACCTCGTAGTCCTCGACGAAGTCACCGACCAGCATCAGAATCTTCTTGCCCTTCGTGCGATCGCTCATGGGGTCTCCATTGGTCTGGGGGAATCAGTGTGGGAATCTGTCTGGGGATCCGTGTGGGAAAGGGAGGGCCGTACGGCCTGTGGCCACAACATGTTGCAGACGGTCCATCCGGCTCCGGGGGGGTAGACTCGCTCCGGGTCCTTCCGGCCCCACCGGGGTCGACTCGCTCCGGGTCCTTCGGTCCCACCGGGATCGTCACGCTCCCGGGTGCTTCCGGGTCGAGCGAGGTCGAGGGGGCAGGGGCATTCCGAACGTTCGCTCCCCACCCCCTCGCACACGGGGGGTTCAATCAGGCGCGGCCTCAGCGCACGAAGAGCATCTCGCGGTAGCTGGGCAGCGGGCGCAGGTCGTCGGGCAGGATCCGCTCCATCCGATCGACCACGTCGCGCACCTTCGTCATGGCGGGAATGATCTTCTCGCGCATGTGCACCGCCTTCTCGGCCACGGTGTCGCCGCCCAGGTCGGCGTTGTGCTCCACCAGGACCTCGAGCGCCTCCTCGAGCTCATCGACGAGCGCGGCGAAGGACTTGGCGGTCCGCTGCACCCCGTTCGTCTTGATCCCCACGTCCTTGCTCCGCCCCCAGACCTCGAGCAGCTCGTTCAGGTAGCGAACGGCGGCCGGCAGGAACATGGTGCGCGCGATGTCGGCCGAGGTCTCGCCCTCGATGTTGATCGTGTGGAAGTACTGTCCCAGCGCGATCTCGTAGCGCGACTCGAGCTCCCTGCGGCTGAGCACCCGATACTTCTCGAAGAGCTCGGCGTTCTTATCCTTGACCAGGTGGGGCAGGGCATCGAGGGTCGAGGGCAGGTTGAGCAGTCCGCGCCGCTCCGCCTCTTCGGCCCAGGCCTCGGAGTAGCCGTCGCCATTGAAGATGATCCGGCGAATCCCCGGCACCACCTCGGCCAGCACACCCTGCAGTCCGTCGCTCAGCGAAGCCCCGTCCTTGAGCCGGGCCTCGAGCATGTCGGTCAGATCATCGACCGACTCGGCCACGATCGTGTTGAGCACCGTGGCGGGCAGCGAGATCGACTGCGATCCACCCGGCGCCCGGAACTCGAACTTGTTTCCGGTGAAGGCGAAGGGGCTCGTCCGGTTCCGGTCGCCCGCGTGCTTCGGCAGATCGGGGAGGACTTTCACGCCGAGCCCCAGGATGCCCCCTTTCTTCGAACTCTTCGCCGATCCGGCCTCCGCGATCTGCTCGAAGATGTCGGTCAGCTGGTCGCCCAGGAAGACCGAGATGATCGCCGGAGGCGCTTCGTTGGCGCCCAGCCGGTGATCGTTTCCGGCAAAGGCGACCGAGGCCCGCAGCAGGTCCTGGTGCTTCTCGACGGCCCGCAGCACGGCGGTGCAGAAGAAGAGGAACTGCATGTTCTCGTGGGGCGTCTCGCCGGGATCGAGCAGATTCTGCGACTCGGTGGCGAAGGCCCAGTTCAGGTGCTTTCCGCTCCCGTTGACCCCCTGGAAGGGCTTCTCGTGCAGCAGGCATACGAGCCCGAAGCGCCGGGCGACCCGCCGCAGGGTGGCCATGGTGGTCTGCTGGTGGTCGGCCGCGACGTTCGCATCCTCGAACACGGGGGCCATCTCGAACTGCCCCGGCGCGACCTCGTTGTGGCGGGTCTTGATCGGAATGCCCAGCCGGTAGAGCTCCTCTTCGACCTGCTGCATGTACTCGAGTACCCGGTCGGGGATCGCCCCGAAGTAGTGGTCCTCGAGCTCCTGGCCCTTCGGGGGGGGCGAGCCCACCAGGGTACGGCCCGAGGTGAGCAGGTCGGGGCGGCGGTAGTAGAACTCGCGGTCCACCAGGAAGAACTCCTGCTCGACTCCCAGGGTCGGGGTGACCTTCCGGGTCTCGACACCGAAGAGCTTCAGCGCCCGCTTCGTCTCTTCGTTCAGCGCGTGAATCGAGCGAAGCAGGGGGATCTTCTGGTCGAGGGCGTCTCCGGCCCACGACGAGTACGCGGTCGGGATGCACAGGGTCGAGCCCCCGGGACCCTCGATCAGGAAGGCCGGCGAGGTCGGATCCCACGCGGTGTATCCGCGGGCCTCGAAGGTGGTGCGCAGTCCACCCGAGGGGAGCGACGAGGCATCGGGCTCGCCCAGGATCAGCTCACGGCCCCCGAACTCCGAAATCGCCCGTCCTTCCTCGGAAGGCGAGAGGAAGGAGTCGTGCTTCTCGGCGGTCAGTCCGGTGAGGGGCTGAAACCAGTGCGTGTAGTGGGTGGCGCCCCGCTCCATGGCCCATTCCTTCATCGCCACCGCGACCGCGTCGGCCACCGACGGATCGAGCTCGAGACCGGACTCCACCGTCGACATGAGCCGCTTGTAGGCGTCGCGGGGAAGGCGGTTCTTCATCTCGTTCTGCCCGAAGGTGTGCTCGCCGAAGAACTGCGCGGCGTGCCGGCGCTTCTCCCTGCGCTCGGCTCCATTACGGCCTTCTTCGGGGGTCCAGCCGGTGGTGCCTTCGATGGCGGCGTCGATCGCTGCGAAGCGGGATGAGGTCGGGGCCATGGGTCTCCTCTCGGTCAGGTTGATCAGGTCGAAACGTCGGTTGTGTGTCGAATCGTGTCGGCGGTCGCACGTCGAATCCGTCTACGTACCCAACCTATCAGCAGGGGGGACTGGCCTGAAGGGGGTTTTGGGTGTAATTTTAGATAAATTGGATTAACCTAATCTGGATTATCTTATGGCATCGCGCGAGCCGGGTCCGCTGAGTCGTGGGGAGGAGGTCGAGGCGTTCCTCGAGATCGTGCGCGGGGGTGGGCCCGGCCTCGTACACCTTCATGGGCCCGAGGGGGTCGGAAAGACGGCGTACCTTCGCGAGGTGCGGCTGCGCCTGCCGGGGCCCACCCTGCACATCGATCTGCCGCCCCTGGAAGAAGCGGCGCTCCACGCGGTGATCGAGCGCGAGGCCGAGGCGGTGCTCGGCTCCTTCGCCCGTCCCGAGCGGCCCGACCTGCTCCCCCTGCCCGGGATGGGGCCCCGCTGGTCTCGGCTCCTCGAGGGGGTGCTGGTGGCGCTCGCCGGATCGGGTGGAGGGCCTCCGGGCGTCCTGATCCTCGACGGATTCGACGACCTCGTTCGGGCCCGTCGCCGGCTTCCCTCCGAACTGGTCGAGGTCTGGGAGCGCGTGGTGCGTCGAGAGCTGCCGGTACATATGACCATGGTCACACGCGGGCGGGAGCTGCCGGATGCCTTCGAGGGGTTCGATGTGCTCGATGTGCTCGAAGGGTTCGTGGCCTCGGGCGATTCCGGTGCGTCTGGTGCGTCTGGTGCGTCCGGTCGATCGGGCGCCTCGACGGCCTCGGTCGCGTCGAGTGCGTCCTCGACTCGGCTGACGAGGCTTGCCATGGGGCCGCTGCCCTTTCGCACCGCGGGATGGGCGCACGGGGCGAGCGACCCTCTCGACGCCTTCCGGCGCTGGGCGATCTTCGGAGATCATCCGGCGCACCTGCCGAAGCGGCCGGTGGGTTCGAAACCGTCCCGTCCGTCCACCGAGTCTCTGGCCGCCTCGGTGATCCGGCGGGTGCTCGAGCCGTCGGGCGATCTCTTCGACGCGCCGCTGCGCCGGCTTCGGGGGGTGGTCAACGCGCCGGCCCGTTATGCCGGGATCCTGGCCGCCGTGGCTGGCGACGATCGCGACTGGTCCGGAATGGCCGAAGCGCTCGGCGGTGGACCGGGGAGCCGCCTGGCCCCCTATATCCAGCGGCTCGAGGCCGAGGGCCTCCTGGCGGTCCGCCTCCCGCTCGAGGCGCCCGAAGGGTCCCGGCGGCGCCGCTACGGGCCGGTCGATCCATTCTTCTCGTTCTGGTTCCGGTTCGTGCTTCCCGCTCGTAGCCGGCTCCTGCGCGAGAGCCCGACCCGGGTGTGGCGCGAGGCCATCGAGCCCGGACTCGACGCCCACCTCGACCGCTGGCTGGCCGAGGCCGGGAGACGCTGGCTGGCCAACCACGCGGGCGAGGCTCTTCCGGCGCCCGCTCGTGTTGCCGGGGGGCTCTGGGGAGACGAGGTCGACTTCGAGATCGTGGGACGTCTCGAGAACGGCCAGGTCTGCTACGGCGCAGTCCAGCGTGGCTCCGGCCCCGCCGGACCGGAGCTCATGGCCGAGGCCCGCCGCCGGATGGACCGCACCCGCTTCGGGATCGGACGCCAGGCGCGGGCGCCGCTGATCTTCGTTCGAGGGGAGCCGAGCGCGGAGCTGCGCCGCGAGGTTGCCCGCGAGCCCCTCGCCGAGCTGATCGGGCCCGAGCGGCTCATGGGCGCGGCGCCGCCATGGTGACGGCGCGGATGACGGCGGGGGTGACCGCGACGGCGGGGCCCGGGGCCAGGACGCGAGTTCGGCTGCCTTCGAGGGGGCGACCGTCCGGGACCCGCGTCCATCCGGTCGGGTAGAGGGGCCGAATGCATGCCCACCTTTCCATCCGGACCCCGACGCTCATGATCCTGCCCGGCACTGATGCCCGACGACCCTCCCGCGGGGCTGCCCGACGACCCTCCCGCGGGGCTGCCCGACGACCCTCCCGCAGCGTTGCCCGACGCGCCTCCGGCACGGTTTCGCCGGCCGCTCTCGTGACCGCACCGGCCGAGAAGTGCGGGGAGATCGCCGGTCTGCGCCCATCCATGATCCGGGCCATCCTTGTCGTCGCCGCATTCTGCGTGGGTCTGCTCGCCCTCACTCCGGCTTCTGCGCTCGAGGCCCAGGAGTTTCGGGTTACGGGGGGACATGCGTCGGCTCCGATGTCGGAGTTCGTAGGCGGCACCGGGTGGGGCTTCGGGGCCCGCTACTTCCACTGGGAGGGGCTGGGCTTCGGGATCGAGCGGGACTTCTTCGTGAACCAGTCGGCAATCGTTCTGGAGAACTGCCCGGGGGGTAGTGAGCCCTGCGTGGTCGACACCTTCGACTTCGAGACCGAGACGAACACCACCGCCCTGATCGTCCTGGTCGCGCTGCGGGCGCGGCCCGGACTGTACCTTCGCTTCGGAGGGGGACGATCGGCCAGCACGGTGGCGACCGAGGGACTCGGCCGGGAGACCGGGTTCGTGCCCGACATCCCTCCGGCGGACCGGGGCAATGGTCCGGTCGCCTGGAGTCGCGGGGCAGACGGGAACCTCGTGATCTTCGAGGTGATCTACGAGCTGCCCCTCCCGGGGCCCTTTCCCCTTTCGGTCTACGGCTCCTTCCGGCGCCACGACGCGACCATGAGGGGCTGTGGCGAAGGCTTCACCCCGCTGTGCGGCCAGCTGAACCATCGCGAATTCCAGCTGGGCGGGCACCTGCATCTCTTCCCGCGCCGGGAGGGGTCGTGAGCGGCGGTCGCGGCTCGAGTGCCGGTCCCGGTTCGAACGCAGGTCAGACGGGTGACGGCCCCGGGAGCGCCCGCGAAACGGAGGCCCCTCGCACCGGCGCCGATCGTCCGAAGTCGGGCCGGACGGGTGCCATGGGGACGCCCCCCCGGGGCCGGGCGCTGATCACGGGCGCCTCGACGGGGATCGGCGAAGAGATCGCCCGGGAGCTGGCCCGTCGGGGCTGGTCGCTGGTGATCACGGCCCGCTCCGAGGAGCGGCTCGCCTCGCTGGCCGCGGAGCTGCGCAGCGAGCACGGGGTGCAGGTGGGCGTGATCGCGGGCGATCTCACGCAGGCCGGGATGCCCGCGAGGCTCGAAGAGGCCACGGAAGGGTCCGGGGTCCCCATCGACCTCCTCGTGAACAACGCGGGCTTCGGCCACTACGGTGAGTTTCTGGAGTCGGATCTCGACCGGGAGCTGGCCATGATCCAGCTCAATGTGACCGCGGTCACCGAGCTCACCAAGCGCTTCGCGCGACCGATGGCGGAGCGGGGCAGGGGACGGATCCTGAATGTGGCGTCGACCGCGGCGTTCCAGCCGGGCCCCCTCATGTCGGTCTACTACGCCACGAAGGCCTACGTGCTCTCCTTCTCCGAGGCGCTGCGCCAGGAGTTTCGCGCGCACGGGGTGACCGTCACGACGCTCTGCCCGGGGCCGACCTCGTCGGAATTCCAGTCGCGCGCCCGGATGGAGCAATCCCCGCTCTTCAACCGGATGTCGGTGCCCAGCTCGGCGACCGTGGCCCGCTACGGGGTCGACGCGACGCTCGCCGGCAGGGGGATCGCGGTGCAGGGGCTCATGAACCGGATCCTCGCCACCCTGAGCCGATTCGCGCCGCGCAGCATCCTGCCCGGGATCGTCCGGCGGATCCAGGAGAAGAGGGGCTGACGGAGGGCCCGACCGGGGCGTCCGCGCGCCACGCGCTTCGACCTCGAATCGTGGCCCTCCGCCCGACTGCCCGCGGGTCTTCTTGCCGGGCTACCGCCTCCCGTCCGGATCGGTGACCGTCGCGCCCTCGACGGGCTCGTAGCCCAGCGTCTCGCCCTTCCGGATCGCGGGGATTCCCTCGACCATCCAGGCCGGGGGCGGATCATCCTTGAGGAAGTGGTCGAAGAACTGCTTCATGCGGATGTTCCAGTCGCGCTTGTTGGCGAAGGTGGTGGGCCAGTGGGGCTCGCCGGGGTAGTTGATCATCCAGGCGGGCTTGCTCAGCCGGCGCATGGCGGTGAACAGTTCGATCCCCTGCTCCCATGGGACCGCCCCGTCCCGATCGTTATGCATGATCAGCAGGGGGGTCTCGATCTTGTCGACCCAGAACAGCGGCGAGTTCTCGATATAGCGCATGGGCGCATCCCACAGGTTCTGGCCCAGGCGGCTCTGGGTGCGCTCGTACTGGAACTGCCGCACCAGGCCGGAATCCCAGCGGATGCCTCCGTAGGCGCTCGTCATGTTCGAGACGGGGGCGCCGGCCGCCGCGGCCCGGAAGAGGTCGCGGGTGCGGGTGACCATGAAGGCGATCTGGTATCCGCCCCAGGAGTGTCCCTGCAGGGCGATCCTCTCGGGGTCGACGAAGCCGGCTTCGATCAGCTTGGTCACCCCCGGCATGATCGCGTTGTAGGCGCTCTCGCCCGGGTACCCGATCCGGTAGACGATGTCGGGCACGAAGACCACGTAGTCGTGGCTGGCGTACATGGGGCGGTTGATCACCGAGCGGTGGGGGATCGGGGCCTGATGGCTGTGGAGGCCGTCGGAGCTCCGGTCGTAGAAGTACACCATCATCGGGTACTGGCGGGTGGGATCGAAGTCATCGGGGGTGATGAGGATCCCGTCGAGCTCGATTCCGTCCAGGCTGATCCAGCTCATGAGCGCCGCGTCGCCCCAGCGGTACTCGGCCTGCTGGGGGTTGGCCTCGCTCATCCGGCTCCGGCCATCGAAGTCCAGGTCCGAGACCCACAGGTCGGGGAACTCCCGGAAGGTCTCCTGCGTGAACAGGAGGCGTTCGGCGTTGGAGGCCTTTGTGGGGTTCGAGAAGTTGCGGGGCTCCATGAGGAGGGCCTGCGGGGCATTGGTGTTGCCGAGCGACACCCGGGCGAAGCCGGCGTCCTTGGTGCCCATGTGGAAGGCGCTGGCCAGGGCGGGCTCGCCCGAATCCCAGCCGTCGGCGTCGGAGTCGAGCTGGATGAGCCGGTACCGCAGGTCGTTCGCGCGGCCGGCCTCCCCGGTCAGCGAGCGGGCCGCGGCGGGGTCGCGAGGGTCGACGGCCCAGACATCGTGCCGGTCGTACAGGAGGATCGCCGATTCGCCATCGAGCCAGCCGGGGCTCCCGTACGACCCGGCGGCCGACGGGCTGTCGTGGATCTCGTTCCAGACCGGATGGGGGATGCCGACCGAGAGTTCCCGCCGGGTGTCGCTTCCGACCTCCTGGACGTACCAGATCGAGTCGCCGGGCTCATACCAGGTCAGAAAGGATTCCTCGGGCGAAAGGGAGGGGTTCGCCTGGGTCGCCTCGGCGATCAGGGTGCGCTCGCCCGTTTCGACCTCGACGAGATAGCTGTCGCGGAAATTCGGGGATTCCCACGAGGACATGATCCCGTAGGGGCCGGTGGCGGTGCCCGTCGCCCAGCGCCCGTCCCCGTTCGACGAGACGCTCACCGAGGGAAGATCCGGGTCGGCGAGCTGGACGATGCGCTCCCCGGTCGCGGGGAACCCCGAGGCGCCCGATGCCTCGCCGAGCAGGTGGACCGCCGTGTAGTTGCGCCGCCGCTCCTGGTTCGCGCGGACGTTCTGGACGGTCATCAGCTCCTCGTCCAGGTAGTGCCAGACCTCGACGTCGACCTCGGTTTCGAGTCGGGGGCGGTCGTCGGGCACGGGCTCGGGGCGCGGGGCGGTGCCGAAGAAGAGCCGGGTGCCATCGTCCGAGAAATTGACCGATCCGTACTGGGACAGCTCCCACCCGTCGCGGAGGCCCTCGCCGGCCGAGGTCGTGACGGTGGCGGGCTCGGTCATTTCGGGGGCCCAGTGGTGAAGGGCCCAGCGGGCGGTGTCGGACGCCGGTCGGGAAGCGGCCGACGTTTCCGCGGAAACGTTTTCGGACTCCAAACCGGCCCCAGACTCTGAATCGGCTCCGGGCTCCGGATCCCCCGACTCCTCTTCGGGCTCGGGGGCCTCCGAGGAGTGGAGGAAGGCGGCGCGGGTCGCGTCCGAATTGAAGGTGAGCTGGCTGAGCTCGCCACGCGTCTCGATGACCACGGTCACCTCCTGCGAGGCGGCATCGATCCAGTGGAGTCCGGCGATCGCGGGGGCGCCCTCGGTCTCGGGGGGCGCGAGCGACGCCAGGAGCGCAGTGCCCTCGGGCGCCCACTGGTACGAGCGGGCGTAGTAGTGCGCGGTTCGCTCGTCCGTCTGCAGGTCCCAGAGCAGCAGGGTCCCGTGCTCCTTGGTGTCGTCGCCCTCGCCGGGGGCCTCGTCGGCTTCGGGGCGAAGGTGCACCGCCATGTAGCGATCATCGCCCACGGCGATCTGGAACCCCTGGATCATCGGCTGCGTGGTGCGCTCTCCGGTCGAAAGGTCGAGAACCCCCAGGCTGTCGCGGGGGGTCTCCGAGTTGCGGTTGGACTGCGCCTCGCGCGTGGCCTCGACGTACGGCCGAATCCGATAGACGACCCGCTGGTCGCCGAGGGCGAAGGTGGGGGAGGCGCCCCGCTCGAGCCGGTACTCGGTCTCGTCTTCGGTCGCCCGCACCACGAGCTCGTCGTCTCCATCCTCCTTGGTGAGGGTGAAGAGCACCCAGCGCCCATCATCCGAGATCGAGCGCGTTCCGATCGTATTCCAGATCTCGTAGGCCTCGTGCCCGATCGGCCGCAGCTGCTCGCTACTCGAGGACTGAGCCCAGGTGGGCGCGGGGCCGACGAGCAGGGAGAGCACGAGTACTGTGACCGCGGTCACCCCAGCGGGGAACATGTTGTGGGTTGGTCTCTTCGGAAGTATCGGAGTGCGCATCTCTGACGATGTCCTTGCGGGGTGGGGAGTGGTAGACGAGGCTCTGATCGGCGGCTTCCGTCCGCGGCCGATCGGGGTGCCGGTGATCGCGTCCAGGTGATCACGTCCAGACGATCGCGTACAGACGATCGCGTCCAGACGATCGCGTCCAGACGGTCGGGTCCAAGATAGGCCCGCTTGGGGGGTTGAGCCACCACAGGTGTGCCTCTCTCATCTCTCGGGGCCGCTACCGCCCCTTGCGTACGACCCCGACTCTCGAGCGCTCCCTCGCCCTCGGGTCCCAAATTCGCATGCAATCGCCCGAGAACCCCCTTGACAGGATCTTGGGTTGGGTAGTGGTGCCAATCCCGGATCTGCTGCAGACGCGTTCCTGGTGACCCCTGGAGGCCGATACCGGGCCCGATCTCGCTTCCGGGCACTTCCCATGACCGTGGAGGCCACCGAAGTGCGTCAGAACACAACCGAACAGGTCCCGAATTCCCATGTTATATTTACGGTGTGAGCGGTAACTTCCGCATTCACTGAAGCACGACTGAAGGGGGAGGGGACGATGACGTACGGATGGGGGCGGTCGGGGAGTGAGTCGCTGTGGGACAGTCGGGAGCAAGTGCCACCGACAAGCGGTCAGGGCCCGGAGCCGGAAAGGCGTTGGTCAGGCGACCTGTATGCCCCCGGCAGATGCGAAGCGTACCGGCTGCTTGCGTCCCGCGACGGTAGTTATTACCGTTGTGATAACTTTCTCGGGAGCTTTCGATCATGACCAAAGAAACCACGATCCGCGCCATCGGTAATTCCTCGGGCACCACCATCCCGAAGGACATGTTGGAGCGATTCCATCTCGCCCCGGGAGACCGGATCCACCTCATCGAGACCGATGAGGGTATCCTGATTACCCCCTACGACCCCCTGTTCTCCGAGGCAATGGAGATCTACGAGGAGGGAGCCAGGAAATACCGAAACGCCATGCGTGAGCTCGCGAAGTGACCGAGCCTCGCTGGCCCACCTTCAGCGTGGTTCTCGCGATCCATGCGGATCAGATCTCGAAGCACGGGGGATCCGCAGGCCTGCGTGATCGGGGACTCCTCGAATCCGCCTTGGAGCGACCTCGAAATCGCTTTCACTACGAACCAGACTCGGACCTCGCTGGACTCGCGGCCTCGTACGGGTTCGGGATCGCCAGGAACCATCCCTTCGTCGATGGGAACAAGCGCGTCGCATTCCAGGCCATGTATGTCTTCCTCGGGCTGAACGGTCTCCGGATCGAATCATCGGAGGAGGAAGTGGTCGGACTCGTCGTTTCCCTTGCCGGTGGGCAACTCGACGAGCCACAACTCACCTCATGGCTCCGCGAGAATACCGTTCCTCGCTGAGAGCCTTAACCCATTCGCATCCATGTTGCCTGACTTCCGTTTCCCGTGCTTCCCGTCACTCCAGACCCGTCCACCAGGATGGTCGGATCCGGCCGCCCGGACGTTTCCGCGGAAACGCGAACGGAGCGAGCCCGTCGAATGGTGGAAGCCGGAGTGCGGTCCCGGGCAGACGTTTCCGCGGAAACGCGGACGGAGCGAGCTCCTCGGATGGTGGAAGCCGGGGTGCAGTCCCAGGCAGGCGTTTCCGCGGAAACGCGGACGGAGTCACCGATGGAGGCGCCGGATCGCACCATGAAGCGAGATGCAGTTGAGTTCGGCAGGTCGCGTCGAAGTTTGAACCGTCAGAGCGGACGGCGGGGAGCAGCGCGACTCTGCAGCGGGCGCGGACCCATGCCCGAATACATGCGTGGAGCCATGCGTGGACCGATGGGGGTGCGCATCGAGAAGGTTTCACGGCCCATAATGCGCTGACGCATCACGGGCCCCGCGCGGTCGACCGCGGCGAGGGTGCGAAGCTGGCGGAGCTGATCGTCCGAGAGGATCTCCCGCAACTCGGTGGTGACCTCGCGCTGTACCTCGAGGAGGGTGGCATGGGCTTCCCGAACCTCTGCAGGCATGGGCATGCGCATCAGGGCGGCCCGCATGGGCATCGCCTGGGCTCGGGAGCGCTGAAGCCGCATACCCTGCGCGGCGTCACGCTGCATTCCCGGACGCATCATGGGGCCGGGGCGAGGGCGCATCGCGCGCTCCCTCATTCGGGGGGCCCGCAGTTCGTCGGGGGACTGGATCTCGTCCGGTGCCTGGAGCTCACGGCGAAGCTGGGGGGAGGGGCGTGCTTCACGAAGGCGTTCCTCGCGAAGCCGGTCCTGATCCATCTCCTGCATCCGCTCCCGGATGCTGGAGCGTGCGTCTTCCGTCTCTTCCCGGATCACCTCGCGACGTTCCCGTGCTTCCGCCTGTCGTGCCTCTCGGTGGGCCTCGATCACGGCCCGGGCCGGTTCGATGGCCTCGGCACGATGACGCTCGAGCTCTTCGAGTCGGGTCCGCTGCTCGCTCGAAAGGGAGAGGTACTCCGCATGCTCCAGCGCCAGGGTGAGCGCACCGATACCCATCGAGCGCTGCATCATCATCAAGGCGGCTCGGCGATCGGTCTGACGCTCCGTCGGCTCGGCGACCTGCGCAGTTGCGATGGTCGGAGCCAGGAGAAGCGCGCCGGTGAGGGCGATGAGTCCTGCGTGGTAGCGACGGTCCATGCGATCCTCCGGGTATGGTGCGCTGGACATCGGTAAAAACATGTCCAGAAAGGGGTAATGTTTATTCATCTAAAGTGAAATCGATCTCCTTCCCTTGTGGAGTAGAGGCTTCCACGTTCGCTTTCGTTAAAGGGACGGCGCCCCTGATCCCCATCGTGAACGCCCCCTCGCGTCCACGCCTGTCACACGACCAGAAAGGAGATGACCGCATGGTTGATACACTGATCGGCATCGCCCCGTTTGGTTCCGATGCCCCCGGTCGAGGTTGTAGTCTGGGCGACGGCCGAGGTCATGGTCCGGACGGCGGCCGAAATGGAGGTGGTCAGGGTGACGGCCGTGGTTGCGGTGGGTCTGATCGTGGCGAGTCCGGGTGCAGGGGGTCGATGGATGCGTCGAGTCGTCGTGGCGGGGATGGTCGCAGATTCTGGCTCCTCCTGCTCCTCTCTGTGATCGCACTCGTCGGGCTCTCGGCCTGCGGCTTCGGCGAGGATGCGTCGCCGGATCCCTCGTCCGACCCCCAGGGGGAGCTTCCGGCCACCGATGCGCGACCGCCGATCGGGGCCTGGGACGATCCGGAAGGCCGGGAGGGTCCGGAAGGGGTGCCGCTCGGTCCGGCTCCGGTGCTCGAGGTCGAGCGTCCCTTCTGGTGGGGAGAGGATACCCGGGGGGCCGAGATCTCGGCCACCTTCCTCACCCCGGAGGCCCGCCGGACCGTACTGGATCCGGACGGCCTCATCGGACACTTCGACGGAAGGGAGTGGCGGCTGGCCGACGTGCTGGTCCAGGTCCGGTTCCGGGGCCCCCGAGCCGGAGCGACGTGGCAGATCGCGGGTCCGGACGAGGTGATCGCGAGCTACCTCGATGAACTCAGGACCGATCGGGAGCGATCGCCCCTCGACGACGTCGGGGTGCTCGAGATGGTCGTGGAGCCCTGCTGCGGGGTGGATCGCGACCGTGAGCCCCGGCCCGACCTGCCGCCCGAGTCGTACGAGTCGCCCGAGTCGCTCGATTCTCCCGAGTCGGACGGCATGCCATCGCCCGAACACGAAGCCCTCGCTCCGGAAGGACATGATGAGTTGCATTGAGCGCTCCCCCACGCGGTCGGTCGTGCCGCGACTCGGACGGCCAGCTTTCAGGGCGGTTCGCCCCGGACCGTCGATGGTCGGACCATCGCCTCTCGTATCGCCTCGTCCCGGCGCGACGTCGCCCGGATGGGCTGCCCTCGCGATACTCATGCTTGCCTTGGCGTTCCTCTCAGGCTGCGACCGACCGGTTCCGGGAGAAGATGCGGAGGCTCGCGGGGTCCTGGCACTCGAGGGTGGGCTGATCTTCACGTCGGCCATGGCCGATCCGATCGAGGACGGAGTGATCGTGATCCTCGATGGTGTGATCGAGGCGGTCGGCCCGAGGGGGCAGGTTCGAATCCCGCCCGCCGCCCGCAGGGTGCCGATCTCGGGCCTTTCGGTGGTTCCCGGGCTCTGGAACGCCGATGTGGGCCTCCCCGACCAGCTCCTGGAGATGGCCGACACCGCGACGGACGAGGAGCTGACCGAGGCGCTCGAGGAGCGCTTCACGCGCCACGGGTTCACGACGATCGTCGAGACCTCGCAGGGAGCGGGAGCCCTGACCTCGCTGATCGAGCGGATCGACCGAGGGGGCGTGGCGGGACCGCGCATCATCGCGCTGGGGTCCTCGCTTCCGGCGGGCATCGAGCGCGCCCGGGGTGGCGCGGGGCCGGCGGAGTTGGCGGCCGCGGGGAGCGAAGGGCTGGGAGCCGAGGCTGTCGCGGCGCGCGCGGCCGACCTGGCGGATCGTGGCATCGGCTTGATCCCCGCCATCACCCGCGCCGGGTATCCCGAGGCCGGAGCGACCCCGGAGGAGGCCGATCGGCGGCGGGAGTCAGCGCTCGAGGAGGTCCTCGTCTTTCACATGCTTGGCGGCGACCTGGTGTTCGGAACCGGGTCGGGATACGTGCCGCAGTACGACCCTTCGACCGAATACATCCTGCTCGACGACATCGGCGTGTCGCCCGAGGGGGTGTTCGCGGCGCTCACCTGGATTCCCGCCGTCCGGTTCGGGCATGACTACACGGGTCTGATCGAGCCGGGGATGGTGGCCGATCTCGTGGTCATCGAGGGGGATCCGCTCGCCGATCCTTCGGCCTTCTCCCTCGTTCGGTGGGTGCTGAAAGAGGGCGTCACCGTCTTCAACCTGCTGGGCCGCTGAGCCGCTGAGTCGCTGCGGAGCGGAGTCGCCGGGGGGCTGAGCCGCCGAGGCGGCTGATTCAGGACGGCTCGATCACTCCGGAGCCGAGGCCAGCAGCTCCAGGACGTGGGCCAGGTCCTCTTTCGTGTGGTCGGCGTTGATCTGGGTCCGGATCTCCTCGTCGCCCCTGGGCACGACCGGGTAGGTCAGGCCGGTCACCAGGACCCCGTTCTCGAACAGGTACTGCACCCACGCCCGGGTCCGGGCCGTGTCACGGATCATCAGGGGCACGACCGGGTGGTCTCCGGGAATCGTCTCGATCCCCAGCTTGCCCAGCCCTTCCTCGAAGTACCGGGTCAGGGTCAGGAGCTGCTCGAGTCGCTCCACACCGCGCGGAGAATCCACGATCTCGAGCGCCTTCCGGCAGGCCCGCGCCTCGCCCGGAGTGATGGGGTTCGAGTAGATGTAGGTGGGGGCGCTCTCGCGCAGGTAGCGGATCAGGGTGGCCGACCCCACGACGTAGCCTCCATTCACCCCGAAGGCCTTGCCCAGGGTGCCGATCAGGACATCGACGGGTGGGGAGTTCGTGTATTCCTCGGTGCCCCGGCCGGTACGCCCGAAGGCCCCGACCCCGTGGGAGTCGTCGACGACCACGACCACGTTCTCGGGGAAGTGCTCGTCGTGAGCCCGGGCGATCTTCATGATCTCGTCGAGGGGCGCATGATCACCCCGCATCGAGAAGATCCCGTCGGTCACGACCATCGCCCTGCGGACCTTGCCCTTCAGGTCGGTCAGCGCGGCATCGAGCGCCTCGAGGTCCAGGTGGGGATAGATCACCTTCTCGGCCGGCCGGGCCATCCGCATCGCGTTGATGATGCAGTTGTGGTTCAGCTCGTCGCTGATCACCGCCGTCTCGGAGTCGATCAGCGGAGCGATCGTGCCCAGGACCGCGGCGTAGGCCGAACTGAAGACGATGCCCCCGTCGCGGTCGTGGAAGTCGGCCAGATCGGCCTCGAGATCCCGGTGCTCGGTGTAGCTGCCGCTGATGAAACGCACCGCCCCGGGCCCCGCCCCGAACTCCCGCGAGCCCTCCTCCTCGGCCACGATCACCTCGGGCAGGAGCGACAGCCCCAGGTAGGAATTCGAGTTGAGCCGGATGAAGGCCTTGTCCCCCTGGCCCTCGAGTCGCACCCGGGGCCCCCGTGACCCCTCGGGCCTCGAGACCGAGGTCACGATGGTCTCGTCGCCCTTGGCGGTGCCCGCTTCCTCGAGGCCGTGGATGTGTGCGTTCAGAGCGTCGTCGAGTCGATCGTGAGGCATTGGGTGCTATTCCTGACGGAGAGATTGGGGGGTGCCGAGATGTGCGAACATGTCCTCGACCATCGAGTCGAGGTCGTACCGGGGAGACCACCCCCATTCGGCCCGCGCGGCCGAGTCGTCGAGCCGGTCGGGCCACGAGTCGGCGATCCGCTGGCGCACGGGGTCGACGTCGTAATCGAGGGTGAAGGTCGGGAGGTGTTCGCGGATCGCCTCGCCCAGCCGGGCGGGGGTGAGCTGCATGGCCGTGACGTTGAAGGCGTTCCGGTGCTCGAGGTGCTCCGGATCGGCCTGCATGAGTTCGATCGCGGCGCGCACGGCGTCGGGCATGTACATCATGTCGAGCTGTGTGTCGGCCGAAAGAAACGACGTGTAGCGGCCCGAGTCGAGGGCGCGGTGGAAGATGTCGACGGCGTAGTCGGTCGTGCCCCCGCCCGGAGGGGCCGAGTGCGAGATGAGTCCGGGGTAGCGCAGCCCCCGCGTATCGACCCCGAAGCGCGTGTGGTAGTAGTCGCAGAGGAGCTCCCCGGCGACCTTCGTGACCCCGTACATGGTCGTTGGTCGCTGAACGGTGTCCTGCGGGGTCGGGTCTCGAGGGGTGTCGGGCCCGAAGGCCGCGATCGACGAGGGGGTGAAGACCGCGATCTCCTCCTCGCGCGCAACCTCGAGGACCTCGATCAGGCCCCCCATGTTGACCCGCCAGGCCTCCTGCGGTCGCGATTCTCCGACCGCCGACAGGAGGGCGGCCAGGTGAAAGACGGTGTCGGCGCGGTGCGAGCGGACCAGGGCCTGGAGCGCGGGGCCGTCGGTGCAGTCGAGCGCCGCGAAGGGTCCGCCCGCGCGAATCGCATGGCCGGGATCCGGGGTTCGCAGATCGGTGGCGAGCACCGCCTCGTCGCCAAGCTGGTCGCGGAGGGCCTGCACCAGCTCCGTCCCGATCTGTCCCGCCGCTCCCGTCACCAGGGTACGTTTCACAGCCGCCGCGCCTCCCGTTGGATCGAATGGGTCCGCCGGATCCCGCGGGTGCAACCCCTGCAGTCTCCGGGCGAGTCAATATAGAGAATGTCGGGGAGGGCGTCAGGTCGGCGCCGTCCTCCGGCGGGGGGGAAGCGGGCGCGTGCGCGTTGTTCGGAGCTGGGGCGGGCTAGCGGCGTGAGCCGTGCCGGGGTATCCGCGTGCGCCTCGCAGCGCCCCGCCGTCCGCCCCCCGGTGGCGCGTTCGCTTCCGTGCCGCCACGTTTCACCCCATGACTCCTCCCGGTGGATCCCGTTCCGGGGCAAAGCGCCCCGTCGACCGCTCAGCGGTGTGGCAGGAGACCCGCGCCCTCATGCGGGCGCACAGGAAGGCGCTGATCGCCGGCTTCGGGCTGATGCTCGTGAACCGATTCTCGGGCCTGGTGCTTCCCGCCTCGTCGAAGTTCCTGATCGACGAGGTGGCCGGAAACGCCCGGGGCGACCTCCTGCTTCCCCTGGCCGCGGTGGTCGCCGGAGCCACCCTCGTGCAGGGGGTCTCGTCCTTCGCCCTCTCGCAGGTCGTGAGCGTGGCGGGGCAGCGGGCGATCGCGAACATGCGCCGCCGCGTGCAGAAGCACGTGCTCCACCTGCCCGTGTCGTACTTCGACACCACCCGCTCGGGAGTCCTGATCTCGCGCATCATGACCGACGCCGAGGGCATCCGGAATCTCGTGGGCACCGGGGTGATCCAGCTGGTGGGAGGGCTTCTGACCTCGTTCATCGCCCTGGGGGTCCTCTTCTGGCTGAACGTCCCCCTGACCCTCATGGTGCTGTGCATCCTGGCGGTCCTGGGGGCGACCATGGCCTACGCCTTCAACCGCCTGCGCCCGATCTTCCGGGAGCGCGGGGAGCGCAACGCGCAGGTCACCGGTCGGCTCGGAGAGGGGCTCGGGGGCATCCGGGTGGTCAAGACCTACGTGTCGGAGCGGCGCGAGGCCCTCGCCTTCACCCGCGGGGTGCACTCCCTCTTTCGCAACATCGCCTCGTCGATCACGGGGACCTCGGCGGTCACCGCCTTCTCGACGATCTGCGTGGGCGCGGTGGGGGCCGTGATCATCCTGGTCGGCGGGCGGTCGCTGATCGAGGGGCAGATGACGCTGGGCGACCTGGTCATGTACGTCTTCTTCGTCGGACTGATGGCGGCGCCGCTGGTCCAGATGGCGAACATCGGAACGCAGATCTCGGAGGCCTTTGCGGGGCTTGACCGCATTCGCGAGGTCATGGGCACCGCGGGAGAGGACGAGGGCGACGAGGAGCGCCGTCCCGTTCCGGCCCTTCGCGGCGACGTCACCTTCGAGAACGTCAGCTTCAGCTACGAAGAGGGCGTGCCGGTGCTCCGCGACATCTCGCTGCACGCTCCCGCGGGCACGACGACCGCCCTGATCGGGCCCAGCGGGGCGGGGAAGAGCACGCTGATCGGGCTGGTGATGGCCTTCCATCATCCGACCGAGGGCCGGGTGCGGGTCGACGGCCTCGATCTGCGCGAGGTCCGGCTGGGCGACTACCGGAGACAGCTCGGGGTGGTGCTGCAGGACAACGTCCTCTTCGAGGGGACGATCCGCGAGAACATCGCCTACGCCCGGGCCGGTGCCAGCGACGAAGAGGTGCGGCGGGCGGCCCGGATCTCGAACTGCGACGAGTTCATCAGCCGTTTCGAGCTCGGCTACGACACCCGGGTCGGGGAGCGAGGCGTCAAGCTGTCGGGGGGCCAGCGGCAGCGGGTCGCGATCGCCCGTGCGATCCTGGCCGATCCGAAGATCCTGATCCTCGACGAGGCGACGAGCTCCCTCGACTCCGAGTCCGAAGCCCTGATCCAGGAGGGGCTGGCGCGGCTTCGCAGAGGGCGTACGACCTTCGTCATCGCGCATCGGCTCTCGACGATCCGGTCGGCCGACTGCATCCTGGCGATGGAGGACGGGCGGATCGTGGAGCGGGGCACCCACGAGGCGCTGATGAAGGAGGAGGGCCTCTACCACCGGCTCTACACGCGCCAGCACGGGATCGTCACGAACCTGTTCGTGAATCCCGGCGAGGAGCTGACCGATGTGGCGGGCGAGGCCTCGGATGTGCCCACCGGGGGTGTGCCGGGGCGGTAGTCGCAGTCGAATTGCGCCGGCGCTCCCGATCGGCCGGGGGTGTGCCGCGGCGGACGTCGGGCTACGCCGGCGCTCCCGACTGCCCGGGGGAGTTCGGGCTCCCGGCTCTGCCCGAGCTGGCGGCTCCTCGATGCAGGCGCATGAGTCCGATGGCCAGCCCCAGGTTCAAGGGGAGCGCGACGGCCACGACCTCGGCGTTGCCCTGCGTGATCACCCCCACCGACTGGAGGATCATCGCGACCAGGGAACCGATGGCGATCACCAGGGCCAGGATGGCGCCCCATCGCCCGAAGGCGCCCCGCGCTCGCTTCTCCGAAAGCACCGCGCCCAGCAGGAGGAGCCCCACCACGGGCGCCAGTGGGCTCGCGTAGAGGATGTTCACGTTGCGGTGGATGAAGATGTGATCGGTGAACCAGACCAGCACCAGGATCAGCCCGAGTCCACCGGTGAAGAGGGTCCAGCCGAGCCCCAGCACCCCCAGGCCCACCCGGCTCCACCGAGTCGAGGGCCGGGACACGCCGGCGCCGGACGAAGGGCTCGGGCCCGGACGCCCCCCCGCCCATCCTCCCAGAAGGACGAAGAGCCCCGCGCCCACGATCCCGAGGATCGGAAAGAGCGGGGAGAGCGACGGGGGCCCCGCCGGGGTCGGGTCCCGATCGGCCTCGAAGAGGACCTGGCGTGCGCCCAGCAGGGGGCGGGTGCTGCCGTCGGCCTCCTGGATCTCGAAGTCCTCGAGGAGCTCCATCAGGACCATGGGCACGTACATCGCCTCCCACTCGGTGATCGGACGATCGCCGCGCGTGCCGAGCAGGAAGGAGAGCCCCTGGTCGATCCAGAGCGTTTCCTGGACGAGCCTGCGGGCGTGCCAGCGGTAGCTGCGGGGGGTGATGCGCTCGGCGAAGTGGGCCCGAAGCGCACCGCCGACTGCCATGTCGAGGACGTCGCGGACCCGGGTGGAGCAGTTGTCGCGAAAGTAGTCGTAGATGTAGTCGCGGTTTTCGGGCTGCGCGTTCCAGCGGGCGAAGCGGTCCAGCTCGGCGGCCTGCGCCAGCGTCAGGTAGACCTCGTGCGCGTAGACCGAACGGTTGTCGGCGGCGTACTGCTGGATCATCCACTGCGCGTCCATCCCCCCCATGGAGTAGAGCATGGTGCCGCGCAGGAAGCGGGGAATGAAGTCGACGTCGTCGAAGTTGAAGAGGCCCCAGTTCCAGGCGATCTCCTCGCCGGTGGCCTCGTTGCGCACGAGGATCGCGTTGTGCCCGAACTTTTCCCAGACCTGGTCGCCCTGGTCCATCGTGATCAGGAAGACGCGCAGGGGACGGGCTCCCGCCAGTTCGTCGTCACCCTCGGCCTCCTGCGCCGCGAGGGGCGCCGGGGCCGTCAGCCGATGGGCCCCGGGGAGGTGCATCGGCTCGGGGAGCAGGGCGCCGACCAGGATCGCCGCCAGGGCCAGCCAGAGGGGCGCGACCGGTCCCGGGTTCCGGAGGGAGAGGAGGAGACCGGGGAGGCCGGGCGCGCGGGGGGTCGTCAAGGCCGATACCTGGTGGGTCGGGGAACGGGATACGGGATCTGTGCCGGAGTTGGTGCCGGAGTCAGGGGAATCCTCGCCCGCGACCCGAGGTCCCGTCAAGTTGTCGGGGCGCCGAGATGGCTCCAAACCGACGGGTCCGGAGTATGAGTCCCCGGCCGACCGGTAGTGGCTGCGGTACGGGGGTGGGTGTGGTGCGGGTGAGCGGCCGGACCTCCGCGACACTGCGGGCGACACTGCGGGCGATCCTGCGGGCGATCCTGCACCAGAGACCCCCGGAGGCAGAGACCCATCAGATCCACGAACGCACGGAGAGAACGCATGCATAACGGCAGAACGGAAGCGACGAGAGCCGGATCGTTCGGAATCGGAGGATGGTCCATGATGGGCGTCGGGGTGCTGGCGGCCGCCGCCATGCTTTCGCTCCCGGGAGCCCGTGCGGACGCTGGGGAACCGGATCCCGCAACGACCGAAGGCCCCGTGGTACAGGAGGCGCCGGTGATCCTGATCACCGGTTCCACCGGGGGGCTCGGCCGCGAAGTGGCCCTCGAAATGGGGTCGATGGGGGCGCACGTGATCGTGCATGGCCGCAACGAGGAGCGTGGTCGCGAGGTGGTCGAGCAGATCACCACCGAGGGGATCGGAAGCGCGGAGTTCCATGCCGCGGACCTGGCGTCGCTCGACGAGGTGCGGGCGCTGGCCGAGCGGATCCGGGCCTCGCACGATCGGCTCGACGTGCTGGTCAACAACGCCGGGATCTGGCTTCAGCCCGACGATGGGCGGGTCCTGAACGACGAAGGGGTCGAGCTCCACTTCCAGGTCAACTACCTGGCGCACGTCCTGCTCACCGAGGAGCTCGTGGACCTGCTGAAGGAGAGCGGCACCCTCGACAGCCCCAGTCGGATCGTGAACGTCGCCTCGGTGGCCCAGCGGCCGATCGACTTCGACGACCCCATGATGGACGAGGACTACAGCGACGGTCGCGGCTACGCCCAGAGCAAGCTGGCGCAGATCCTCCACACCTTCGACCTGGCCGAGGAACTCGCCGACGAGCCCGTCCTGGTGTACGCCCTTCACCCCGCCACGATGATGGACACCGACATGGTGCTCTCGCGGGGTGCGCAGGCCCGGGTCTCGGTCGACGAGGGCCGGGCTGCGGTGGTGAACCTGATCACCGCGGAGGGTCTCGAAAGCGGCCAGTACTTCAACGGACTCACCCCCGCCCGCGCGAACGAACAGGCCTACGACCTGGAGGCCCGCGAGCGCTTGCGGGCCCTCAGCCGCCGGCTGATCGACGAGCCCTGATCCCCGCCGGTTGAGATTCCGTCGGTGAGCCACGACCTTTGGAGGGATCGATTCCCGACCGTCTGCGGGACGTCGGTCCCTCTTCGGCGTACTGACCCCACGCGCACCCAATCGCTGAGTTCGACCCGCGTCTTCTTGTCCCGGATCCATCCATGAAACGCACGATCGGCATCATCCTCGCCTCCATTGTCGGGATCGTCCTTCTCGGCGCCCTCTTCATCGCCGCGCTGAGCTGGGCGCTCTTCTCGCCCGAGCCCCTCCCGGACCGAATGGTCCTGGAGCTGGATCTGAACCGCGGGATCGTCGAGGCCGTTCCCGATGATCCCTTCCTCATGCTCCTGGAGCGCCGGCAGCTCCGGGTGCGCGACGTGGTCAACGTGCTCCACCGGGCCAGCGAGGACGAGCGTGTCGTGGGGCTCTGGGTCCGGGGTGGAAACCCCCTGGGCGGCTGGGCGGTCACCGAGGAGATCCGCGACGCGGTGCTTCACTTCCGCGCCGCCGACAAGCCCGCGGTGTTCTTCGCCGAGACCTTCGGGGAGCTGACCCCGGCGCACGGGGGCTATCACCTGGCCACGGCCTTCGACGAGATCATCATGCAGCCCTCGGGCGATCTGGGCATCGCTCCCCTCTCCGTCGAGGCTCCCTTCATCCGGGACGCGCTCGACCGGCTCGACATCATTCCCCGCTTCGACGGGCGGTGGGAGTACAAGGACGCGGCGGACATGCTCGAGCGCGACGGGTTCTCCGACGACTCGCGCGAGGCCATGACGTCGCTGCTCACCCACCTTCAGGGGCGCATGCTCGAGGGAATGAGCGAGGGGCGCGGACTCAGCGCCGACGAGGCGCTGGAACGCCTGGCCGGAGGGCCCTACGGGGCCCGCCAGGCGCAGGAACTGGGGCTGGTGGATCGGCTGGGGTACCGGGACGAGAGCCGCGACGCGATCACCGACCGCGTGGGAGACGACGCGACCACGATCGGCCTTACCCGCTATCGGGATCGCGGGGAGCTGGCGTGGAACCGGGGGACCCGGGTCGCCCTGATCTACGGGGTCGGACCCATCCAGCGCGGTCAGTCCGAGTTCAGCCCCTTCGGGAGCGGAGGCCTCGCTTCGGGAACCGTGGCCCGCTCGATTCGACAGGCCTCCGAGGACCCCTCGGTGCGGGCGATCCTCTTCCGGGTGGACTCGCCGGGGGGGTCGTACGTGGCGTCCGACGAGGTGCGGCGGGAAGTCAGACGGGCCCGTGACAACGGAACCCCGGTGGTGGTCAGCATGGGCAACGCCGCCGCCTCGGGTGGATACCTGATCTCGGTCGACGCCGACCGAATCGTGGCGCAGCCCAACACGATCACCGGGTCGATCGGTGTGGTGGCAGGGAAGCTCGTGACCGAGGAGTTCTTCGAGCGCTTCGGGATCCACTGGGACCAGGTGACGCTCGCCGAAGATGGGGTGGGCGGCTTCTTCTCTTCGGTCCAGGACTTCTCGGAGTCCGACTGGGAGCACCTGCAGCGATCGCTCGACCGGATCTACGACGAGTTCGTCGACTACGTGGCCGAGGGTCGGGGGATGGATCCGGCCGAAGTCGACGCGGTGGCGCGCGGACGGGTCTGGACCGGTACCGAGGCGCTCGAGGCCGGGCTCGTCGATGAACTCGGGGGCTTTCCCGCGGCGCTGGGCCAGATCCGCGAGCTCCTCGAACTCGAACCCGATGCGCCGATGCGGCTCACCGTCTACCCGGCCGAGCCGACCCTCCTGCAGCTCTTCATGGACGAGGGTCGCGGGATCGAGGCCCGGGCCTCGGCACCCTCCCGGCTGCTCCGGGGGACCGTGCGCCTGCTGACCCTGCTCGGAAGTGACGGGTGGGGTGAGCCGGGGACCGTCCGCATGCCGGAGTTGAGGACGCCCGGCGGATGAATCCGGTTCTGGACGTTCGCGGTCTCCGCAAGTCGTATGGGGGGACCGTGCTCTTCGACGGGGTCGATCTGGCGGTGGCCGAAGGCGAGAAGGTCGGGGTCATCGGGCGCAACGGGACGGGCAAGTCGACCCTCTTCCGGATCCTGGCCGGCGAGGAGGGCCTCGACGAGGGGACGGTCGCGCTCCGCCGCGGCCTCAGGGTCGGGTACCTGCCCCAGGATCCTCCGGTGGATCCCGAGCGCTCCGTCTTCGAGACCGTGGGCGAGGGCACCGGCGAGCTCGGGGCCACGCTCGCCCGCTACGAGGCGGTCAACGACGAGCTGGCCGCGAACCCCTCGTCCGAGGCGATGGGGGCCCTGCTCGAGGAGCAGGCCGAGCTCTCGGCCCGCATCGAGAGGCTCGACGGCTGGGACTGGCGGCACCGGGTCGAGACCCTGCTCACCCGGCTCGGGATCGACGGGTGGGAGCGCCCGATGGGGGCGCTGTCGGGAGGGGAGCGCCGGAGGGTGGCGCTCGCCCGCACCCTCCTCTCCGAACCGGACCTCCTCCTGCTCGACGAGCCCACCAACCATCTCGACGCCGAAACGGTGCTCTGGCTCGAGGAGACCCTCTTCGACGTGCCGGCCGCGGCGCTCCTGATCACCCACGACCGGTACTTCCTGGACCGGGTGGTGGATCGGATGATCGAGGTGACCCCGCTGGGGCTGACCGAGTACGAGGGCGGCTACACCGAGTATCTCGAGGAGCGGACCCGGCGCGAGGAGCGCCTGGCCGTCGAGGAGCGCAAGCGCACGAAGCTGCTCGAGAAGGAGCTCGCCTGGGCCCGGCGCGCCCCCCCCGCCCGGACGGGTAAGCAGAAGGCCCGGCGGGCCCGGGCCGGCGAGATGGCCGAGGCGCAGCGGCGCAGGGACCGGACCCGGGTTCGCGACGTCGAGATGGAGATGCACGAGGCCCCCCGCCTGGGACGCACGGTGCTCGAGGCGCAGGGCATCGCCAAATCCCTGGGAGGCGAGCGGCTCTTCGAAGGCTTCTCGGAGAAGCTGCTGGCCGGGGAGCGGCTGGGGATCGTGGGCCCCAACGGGTGCGGAAAGACCACGCTGCTCCGGACCCTGCTCGGCGAGATCGAGCCGGACGAGGGCGAGGTGGTGCACGGCGAGAACACTCGCATCGGCTACTTCGACCAGGCCCGACGGGTGGATCTGGACCAGTCGGTCGCGCGGGTGGTGTCGGACTCCGACTGGGTCGAGCTCGGAGACCGGAAGATGCACCTTCGGGCCTACCTGGACCGATTCCTCTTCCCCTCGCACATGCAGGACCAGCCGGTGCGGGTGCTCTCGGGGGGCGAGCGCAACCGCGTGCTCCTGGCGAAGCTCTTTCTGGAAGAGTTCAACCTGCTCGTGCTCGACGAGCCCACGAACGATCTCGATCTCGACACCCTGCGGATCCTGGAAGACCTGATCGAGGAGTTCGCGGGGTGCGTGCTCCTGGTCACGCACGATCGGTATCTGCTCGACAAGGTGGCCACCTCGCTCCTGGTCTTCGAGGGCGAGGGACGGATCTACCGGCACCATGGGGGGTGGGATTCGTATCTGGAGCGCCGCGAAGCCCTCCTCGAAGAGCGGCAGGAGCGCGTGCGGGCCCGGGAGCGCGAGCGGAAGGCCGCACGGGCCGAGGCGGCACGGACCGAGGCTCGGGAAGCCCGCTCCGACCGGCCGAAGCTCACCTTCCGGGAGCAGCGCGAGCTCGAGGGGATGGAGGCGCGGCTCGCCGAGATCGAGACCGAGAAGGAGGCGCTCGGCGCCCGGCTGGCCGACCCGGGATTCTACCAGGGCGAGGCCGACGAGATCTCGCGGGTGACGAAGCGCTACGAGGAGCTGGAGGCCACGGTGGAGGGCCTCTATGAACGATGGATGGAACTCGAGGAGAAACGATGACCGACGGCTCGGAGTCCGACAAGCCTTTCAGCCCGATGAACTGGATCCGCGACGTGCGGGTGACCCCCGGGATGCTCGTGATGATCCTGGCTTCGATGGTGGCGATCTGGGCGCTCTTCCACTTCACGGACCTCTGGTATGTCCTCTTTCCCTGAGGCGGGCCCCCGGATCGGGACGGGGCTCTCGGAGCGGGCGCTGGCCTGGATCGTCTACTCGCTCACCGCGGTGGTGTGCGGGCTGGTCGTGGTGCTGGTGAGCTTCCGGCAGATCCTGGTGGTCGAGGGGCTCGACGTGTCGAGGCTCCCGGCGGTCCACGCGACGCTGAACGGCACCTGCGCGCTCCTCCTGGTGATGGGCGTCGTCTTCATCCGACGGGGGAAGGTCGGCTGGCACCGGGTGTCGATGGTCGGGGCCTTCACCCTCTCGGCGATCTTCCTGATCTCGTACGTGATCTACCATTCGCAGAGCCCGGGGGCGTCGTTCGGGGGCGAGGGCTGGATCCGACCGGTCTACTTCTTCGTGCTGATCACCCACATCGTGATGGCGCCCGTGATCCTTCCCCTGGCGCTGTACACGGTGATCCGGGCCTTCCGGGGGGAGTTCGCGAAGCACCGCAGGATCGCCCGCTGGACCTTCCCGGCCTGGCTCTACGTGGCGGTCACGGGAGTGCTGGTCTACCTCTTCATGGCGCCGTATTACGGGTAGAGGGCGGAGAGGGCGGGGTAACGTAACGGAGCGGGGTGACCGCGGTCAGCCGTCCAGCCGGGCTTCGGTCTGGGCGAGCAGTTCGCGGGTGACCTCGGTGTCGGGGTGGTCGGGGCCCAGCCGGTTCTCGCGCTGTGACAGCGTCTCGTCGAGGATCGCCCGAGCCTCGTCGAGTCGGCCCCATTCCAGGTAGAGCCGTCCCAGGTTGGTGCGGATCGTCAGGTAGGCCGCCGTCTCCGCCGACCCGCCCTCCTCGAGGGTCTCGAGCGCGCTCAGGATGAGCGTTTCGGCTTCTTCCCAGCGCTCCTGGTCCTGCAGGGCTCGCGCGAGGTTGTTCTGCGAGGCCACCACGTTCATCGACCGCTCCCCGCTCCGCGCGATCCGGCGCTCGAGGAGGTCTTCGAGGACGTCGATCGCCGCTTCGGTCCGGCCGGTGTCCCGGTAGAGGTTCCCCAGGCTGTTCAGCGACAGCTCGGTCTGGGGGTGGTTCGGGCCGTGAAAGGCTTCGCGGATCGCCAGGCTCTCGAGGACCGCCCGCTCGGCCTCCTCGAACTGCTCCCGGGCCCGCAGGAGCACGCTCAGGTTGTGAAGCGAGATCGCCAGGTCGGGGTGGTTCGAGCCGAGGGTGGAGCGCCGGAGCTCGACCGATGCCCGCATCGCCCGCTCGGCCTCGTCCCAGTCGCCGAGCGCCCGCAGGGTCATCCCCAGAACGTTCAGCGTGGTTCCGCGATTCCGATCGTATTCCGGAAAGGGCTCGAGGAGCTCGATCGCCTCTTCGAGCAAGGGGCGGGCCTCGTCGGGTCGGCCCGTCGACTGGAGCAGGTTGCCCAGGTTGTGCATGGGGAGCGCGGGGAGGGCGGCGTCGTTAAGCTCGGGATCGGCCGCATGGAGGTCGCGCCGGAGCTCGATCGCCTCGCGGTACCGGGCCTCCGCCTCGGAGGCGTCGCCCGCGGCGGCTTCGTTCATCGCGAGGTAGTTGAGCGCGGTCGAGTACTCGAGGCCGCGGTCGCCGAACTGTTCGCGCGCGATCTCGAGCGCCTCGGTGTGCGCGTCGCGGGCCGCCTCGGTCCCCCCGGTCATCCGGTGCGCGGAGCCCAGGCGATTGAGCGCCCGCATCCGTCCCGCGGGGTCCTCGTCGAACCCACCCTCGACCTCGAGCGCACGCTCGGCCAAAGGGAGGGCCCTTCCGGCGTTGCCCAGCGAGAGGAAGGACTGCGACATCACGCTCAGGATGCTGGCCTGCAGCGGGGGATCGCCGGGCAGACCCGTCTCGGCACGCTCGACGCCCCGCTCGAGCACGGTGAGCACGGTGGTGGTGTCGCCCATCGGCTCGCCGGGCAGGGCGAACAGGTCGGTCATGAAGGTGGTGACCTCTTCGGCCGTGCGGGTCTGGGCCTGGGCCCGATCCCGCTCGTCGGCGAGCTGCACGGCGTACCGATTGACCGTGGTCACCCAGGCAAACACCCCGAGTCCGACCAGGAGGAGGGCCGCGGTCGGCCAGGGATTTCGACGCACCAGGCGGGAGAGCCGGTAGAGTCCGCGGTCGGGACGGGCCCGGACGGGTCGCCCGTCGAGGTGCGCACGGATGTCGTCGGCCAGGGCCTCGACCGAGGCGTAGCGGTCCTCGGGATTCTTCTTGAGTCCCTTGAGGAGGATGGTGTCGAGATCGCCCTGTAGCCGGCGGGCCGGGATCGCGGGCGGAAGCTTCGGGTTCGCGTCCCCCTGCGTCACCACCTGGCTGGGACGGATCGGATCGACCTGACAGATCGTCCGCTGAATCGCGGCGATCGAGGGGTCGAGGTCCGGGTAGGGCGATCGTCCGGTCAGGAGCCGGTAGAGCAGGTGCGTGAGCTGGTAGACGTCGGTGGCCGTGGTGGCGGGCTCACCCTGAATCTGTTCGGGGGCCGCGTACTCGGGGGTGAACAGCCGGATTCCGGTGCGTGTCTCGTGTCCGCTCTCGTCGGAGCCGGACAGCAGCTTCGCAATTCCGAAGTCCAGGAGCTGCGCCTGGCCCCGGCGGTCGACCAGGACGTTGCCGGGCTTCAGGTCGCGGTGGACGATGAGTCGGCGGTGCGCGTATTGAACCGCGTCGCAGAGCTGAAGGAAGAGGCGGAGGCGTTCATCGGTCGGCGAGCGGCGGTCGCGACAGAAGTGGGTGATGGGCTGACCGTCGACATAGGTGAGCACCAGGAAGGGTCGACCGTCGGGGGTCGAGCCTCCGTCCAGCAGCCGTGCGATGTTCGGGTGCTCGAGCGACGCCAGGATCTGCCGTTCCGACTCGAAGCGACGGAGGACATCGTCGGTGTCGAGCCCGCGGCGAAGGACCTTCAGCGCGACGATCTTGCGGAAATCCCCCTCGCGCTCCGCCCGGTACAGGGTCCCCCAGCCGCCCCGGCCGATCGTCTCCAGGATCCGATACGGTCCGACCGAGTCTCCCGGGGCGAACCCGTCGGTGTCGAGCTCTTCGGCCAACCGCACGAGGAGGGTCGAGGGGAGGGAGGCCAGGTCGTCTTCGAACTCCCGGCTCGATTCCTGTTCGAACTCGAGGAGGGTCTGCACCTCGCGGGCCAGCTCCGCGTCGGTGGAGCGCAGCGCCTCGAGCGCTTCGGCACGGCGTTCGGGGGCGGTGTCGAGGACCGCGGCGAAGGCCTCGTCGATGCGTCGGTCCCAGCGCGCCGGGGTATCCATCCCGGTCAGTTCTCGCCGGGGGTGCTCGCCCGCTTCCCATCGGTCCGGAGGTCCCGGTAGAGGTAGGCGCGGGCTCGCGCCCAGTCCCGTTCGACCGTGCGGGTGCTCACGTCGAGCGCTTCGGCGATCTCCGAGGCGGTCATCCCTCCGAAGACCTTGCACTCGACCACCTGTTCGAGCCGTGGGTCGAGTGCGGCGAGCCGCTCCATGGCCGAGGCGAGATTCAGCATCTCGATCGGACGGTCCTCGGCCACCGCCATCCGGGGCTCCAGGGTGACCGGGTCGACCCCGCCCCCCCGTTTCTCGGCGGAGCGTCGTCGTGCGTGGTCGATCAGCAGGTGGCGCATCGCACGCGAGGCCAGCGCGAAGAAGTGGGACCGGCTCCGGCAGGGGCCGGGGTCCGAGCCCACCAGGCTCAGGTACGACTCGTGCACGAGGGCGGTCGTGTTCAGGGTGTGGCCGGAGCGTTCCCTGCGCAGGTGGTTGCTCGCGATCCGCTTGAGCTCATCGATCACGAGGGGAAAGATGCGGTCGAGCGCCTTGCGGTCGCCATCGTTGAGCTGCATGAGCAGACGGGTGACCTCGCCCATCGGGGGCGTGGTCGGGGCGCCGGAGTGATCCGGCTCCCGGCGTCCCGCACCGGGACGACCCCGGTCGCGGGCGGCCGGGTGGTCGGGGTCGGACTTCTCGAAGGGTGGTTCCGTGAACGTCATATCTGTGAGGCTACTCGCCGAGTCCGACCATGTCCAGCAGGAGGAGGGCATTCTTCGAGGTGGCCGGGCCCTCGCGGAGGCGGTGATCGAAGCTGAGAGTCCGCGTACCGTCGCGCTCGATGACGTCCTCGCGCAGGTGGACCTCGGTGAGGTCCGAGGCGATGGCGGGCTCCCTGCCCAGCGTCAGATCGTGCGTGCTCACGGCGCCGACCGCGCCCGCCCGGATCAGGTGAGAAAGAATGATCCGGGCGGCGATCCGGCGCTCGGCGGTGTTCGTGCCCTGCAGGATCTCGTCGAGCAGGACCAGGGTGGGCCGGGTCCGGGCGGCCTCGACCACGTCCCGAAGTCGGTGGAGTTCGGCGAGGAAGAAGGAGACCCCCTGCGAGAGGGAGTCCTGGATCCGCATCGAGGTGAAGGGCTCGATCGGGGGGGTGCGCATCCGGGTCGCGGCCACCGGCCCTCCGATCAGGAATAGAAGCTGGTTGGCCCCCACGGCACGCAGCAGGGTGCTCTTTCCGGACATGTTCGACCCGGTCACCAGCAGGAGCCCTCCGGGCGCGGGAAGCTCCATGTCGTTCGGGACCGCGCTGTCGGGGGGGAGCAGGGGGTGTCGGAGGGCCTCGGCCCGGATCCCGTCGGTACCGGGCTCGGCCGAGACGGCGAAGCTCCACGAGGGATGCTCGAAGCGGAGCACCGCCAGCGCGGTGAGCAGTTCGAGCTCACCCAGGGTGTGGACCCATCCGTCGATCTGGTCTCCCCAGCGCTCCCGCCACCGCTCGAGCCGGTCCAGGTGGTGCAGGTCCCAGGCGAAGAGTGCGACCAGGGGAAAGTGGGTGAGTCCAGAGCGCCGGACGGCCGCCCAGTCGGTGATCCGGCGCAGCCGACGGAGTGCGTCGGCCGCCTCGGGCGTTCCAGAGCCCAGACGGTCGCGCAGTTGGGCCAGCTCGGCGGCTTCTCCCGGAGTGCTGGCGGCGATCTCGAGAAGATCGGCCCAGGAGCGCAGCGCGTCGTCGCCCCCCTCGGCGGCATCGAAGCGCCCCGCGGCTTCGCCTCCGGTGCGACGATGCAGCGCCAGGGCCGCCACGACCCCGAGGAACCAGATCGGAGCCGCGATCCAGCCGGCGAGCCAGGCCAGGATGAGGCCGGGGTTCAGGACCGCGAGCACCCGGGCCAGGGGAAGCGCCCATCGTCGATCGCGGGTCCAGCCCTCGCCTCTCGCCCAGTGAAGGAAGGGGACGAGGGTGCCGGGATCCTCGGGCCGCTCCTGGAGCCGGGCCGCGAGCTGCACCGCCTGCAGAAACTCCGGGTGGCCCGACAGCTCCGCCACCGCTTCCTGCCTCCGGTCCCGGTGTCCCGCCCATTCGGGGTCCGGCTCCCTCGAGGCGCCGGGGGCGTCGGGGTTCCGGGCGTCACGATCGAGTTGCCGGATCCAGTCGGCCGGATCGTTCGAGCGCGGCCGGCGTGGATGGAGGAGCGCCTGCCGGAGGGCGGCTCGGCCCGGAGCGCTCCTCACCGTGCCCAGCAGGTGGCCGAGGGAACCGGGCCCGAGGGTGTCGAGGTCTCCCGCCCAGGGGTGGCCCTCGGGCGCCGTGCCGAGGTCGGGGCGGGGGAGGGCGTCGAAGTCGCGCACGAGGCGCGCCAGGCCCTCCTCGTGGATCCGGACCCGCTCCTCGTTTCGGCGGATGCGGGCCCGCACCCGCCGGTGTCGCCGCATGAGGAAGACGAAGGTGGCGGCGGCCAGTCCACCGACTGCGAGCAGCGCCGGCCACCAGCTTCGCGGAGACGTCTCCAGGAGGAGCAGGGGGATGGCCCCCGCCAGGAAGGCCCAGACCCTCCACGTGGAGTATCGATTCAGTTCGGCGTCGAGCGCCTCGCCCCGGGTTCGAGCCTCGTCGAGCCGGGCCCGGTACCACTCGGCCGGCGCGTCGTCGGCCGGTCGCGGCGGCGAGCCGGCCTCGGCCATCTCGATCGGATTCACTTCGATTCTCCCGCCCGGGCGGCGGCTGCAAACCGCTTCACGATCTCTCCGGCCGGCTCGAGGGCCTCGACGCCCTCGACCGACTTGCCCGCCTGCCAGTACTGGTCTCGGCCCGATTCGTCGAGCGAGGCCTTGCCGAGCTTGCGCATCGAACGCAACGCGTAGAGGGTTCGCATCCAGTGCTTGGTGGGCCGCCACCGGAGGAGCCTGCGGGCGAGGGGGCCGGCCCGGGTCCCCATGGCCTGCACGTAGGGCGTGTTCAGGACCGCCACCGGAACCCCCGTGATCCGCTCCGACCAGACGATGTCCTCGGCGTCGGCCTTGACGATCGCCTCCTTGTAGCCGTCGGCGGCCCGGCACTCGGGGGTCGCGATGAAGCGCGTGCCCATCTGTACGCCGTCGTAGCCCATCTCGAGCGCCTCGACGAAGTCGGGGGCATCGCCGATCCCGCCGGCGCAGACGACCGGCACGCCGAGGTCGGCGATCTCCTCGAGGAGCTCTCTGGCCGAGCGTGGGCCGGGATGCCCTCCGGCGCGGCGGTTGACCCCGATCAGCCCGTCGACCCCCGATTCCAGGCCCTTCTCGGCCCAGCGACGCTCCGTCACGTCGTGGTAGACCTTGCCTCCCACCGCGTGCACCCGCTCGACGACCCAGTCGGGCTTGCCCAGCGAGGTGACGAAGAAGCGCACGCCCTCTTCGAGCGCCACGTCGATCCACTCTTCCATTCGGGCCCGGTATCGGCTCGAGTTGCCTTCGATCAGGGCGTTCATCCCGACCGGCTTGTCGGTGAGCGACCGGATGAAGCGGATCCCTTCGCGGAATTCATGCCCGTGGATGTAGGTGAGGGAGATCGGCTGGATGACCCCGAGCCCCCCCGCTTCGGAGACGGCGGCGACCAGCTCCGGATTCGAGCACGGGTACATGGCGCCGCAGATGAGGGGGATATCGATCCCGGCATCGCGGGTCAGCGCGGTCTGAAGCGGCATGAGAGGGGTCGGGAAAGGGGCGGAGGGAGCCGGAACGATTGCGGACGTGCGGAAGATCCATCACCGTGGGAGCTGGAGCAACCCCGAGGGCCGACCCGCCGGGTCCGTCCCCGCGGCGTCCGCCCACCTCACTTCCGCCGACGGGACCGATCGAATGCTGCTCTATCTCACCCTCGGCACGATCCTGCTGATCGTCGGCGCCGAGGGACTCGTTCGCGGGGCTGCGGCGCTCGCCGCCCGGATGAGGGTGCCCCCTCTCCTGGTCGGACTGACGGTCGTGGCGCTCGGCACCTCGTCTCCCGAGGTCCTGGTCACCGTGCGCGCCGCGCTGGGGGGGCACCCGGGACTGGCGGTGGGCAATGTGGTCGGCTCGAACCTGTTCAACGTCCTGTTCATCCTGGGACTCGCTGCACTCATCGGGACCCTTCGCGTCACCGCTCCCGTGATCCGGAGAGATGTCCCCCTGCTGATTGCCGCCTCCCTGCTGACCCTGGGGTTCGTGCTGGACGGCTCACTCGGCCGCGGAGAGGGGCTCGTCCTGCTGAGCCTGGCCGTCGTCTACACCCTCCACCTGGCGGGCGCCGGGATCCGAGCCTCGCAGACGGCGCGCTACGACGACCGTGCCATGGACCGCAAGGAAGGTCGTGACCCCCTCCGGAGTTCGGTCCCGTCCGGGTCTCCCGGTGTCCCCGTATCCATCCTTCTGGTCGCCGGGGGTGCCGGCGGGCTGGTCTGGGGCGCGAGCTGGGTGGTGACCGGAGCGACGGAGCTGGCCGCCGTGTTCGGCGTGCCCGAGCCGATCGTCGGCCTGACGGTACTGGCGGCGGGGACCTCGCTTCCCGAAATCGCGACGTCGGTGAACGCCGCGCTTCGAGGGCGCGGGGATCTGGCCGTCGGGAGTATCGTGGGCTCCAACCTGTACAATCTCTTCCTCGTACTCGGTGTCGGAGCGGTGCTTTCTCCCGTCTCCCTCGAGGTGGCCGAGAGCCTGATCCGGTTCGATGTTCCCCTGATGCTGGGGGCCGCGATCGCTCTGCTTCCCTTCGCGGCCACGGGGCACCGGATCGATCGGTGGGAGGGCGGGGTCTTCCTCTTCTACTGGCTCGCCTACCTGGCGCTCCTCGTGCTCGAGGTTCTGGGGCATCCGGTCCGGGAGTCGATGTGGGTTCTCTTCGCGGCCTTTCTCGTTCCGATCACTCTGGTGACCTTGGGAGTCGTCGGAATGAGAGTGATCCGTGGAGAAGAGGATCCGGAAGCGGACGAACATGAAGAGGGGACGCATGACGAAGTCGGGTGAGTCGAGAATCCCGGTCGCGGTGCTCGGGGCCACGGGAACGGTGGGGCAGCGTTTCGTGCGCCTTCTGCAGGATCACCCCTGGTTCCACCTGGCGGTTGTCGCCGCCTCGGAGCGCTCGGCGGGGCAGCGCTACGGCGACGCCGTCGACTGGCAGCAGGGAGTGCCGCCTTCGCGAGAGCCGGGATCCTCGTGGTGTCGAACGCCCGTTCGCACCGGATGGATCGCGACGTTCCGCTCCTGGTTCCCGAGGTGAATCCCGGGCATCTCCGGTTGCTCGAGGACCAGGACGTGCCCGACGGGGCGGGGATCATCACGAACCCGAACTGCTCGACGATCGGGGTCGCGATGGTCCTGGGTCCGCTGCACCGGGCCTTCGGGGTCGAACGGGTGCACGTGGTCACCCTGCAGGCGCTCTCGGGTGCCGGGATGCCCGGGGTGCCGGCGATGGCGATCCAGGACAACGTCCTCCCCTTCATCGAGGGAGAAGAGGAGAAGCTGGAGTCCGAGCCGCGAAAGATCCTCGGTCGGCTGGGACGGGCGGGCGGGGGCATCGACGAGGCCCAGCTCTCGATCTCGGCGCAGTGCACCCGGGTGCCGGTCTCGGACGGGCACATGGCGATGGTCTCGATCCAGCTGGGCGAGCGGGTCGAGGTCGAGGCGGTCCGTGCGGTCCTCTCGGACTTTCGGGGGCTTCCGCAGGAGCTGGGGCTGCCCTCGGCGCCGCGCCGCCCGATCCACGTGCTCGACGAGCCCACCGCTCCCCAGCCGCGCCTGCACCGGGATCGCGAGCAGGGAATGGCGGTGAGCGTCGGCCGGGTTCGCCCCTGTCCACTCACCGACGTCCGCATGGCGATCCTCTCGCACAACACGGTGCGGGGCGCCGCAGGGGGCGCGCTGCTGTGCGCCGAGCTGGCGATCGCCGAGGAGCGCATCCCCGGGATCACGCCCCCGGTGCCGACCGACGATCGATGAGGGGCCGGGGCTGAACCGCCGGCCCCTCATCGCGGGGGCTCACTGCAGGGTCCGGCTCACCGCACGGTCTCAGCGGGGCGGGCGCACGTAGGCAGAGACCAGCGACTCGTGTCCGCCGGGCCCCACGGCGGCGACCCCGAAGACGTAGTCGTCGATCGAGATGTCCTCGAGGATGAACTCGGTGACGTCACCCACATACAGCGAGTGCTCCCAGTCGGGGGTCCAGGCCTCGCGCCAGACGATCCGGTAGCCCGCCGCCCCTTCGACCTGCCGCCACTGGATCTGGGCGTCGTAGCCGCCGCCCCGGCGGAGCATGTTGAAGGAGACCCCGGGGGCCGGGGGCGCGAGCGCGAGCGAGGCCACTCCGGCCACGTTGACGCGGGCGTTGTCGGCGAGGTACGCGGGGTCGACCCCGTCGGGGGTGTCGAGCACGGTGTGCTGGCGCTCGAAGTTCTCGCGTGACTCGGTGAAGCGGACCCCCGCGAAGCCGTTCTGGTTGAAGGGGGTGTGGTCCCCGCCCCGGCCGAAGCGGTCCTCGCGGGCGATCAGTCGGATTTCGTGGCCCGGCACGTAGAGCGAGCCGATCCGACGGATGTAGCGGGCGAGCTGCCGGGAGATCGAGTCCTCGGGGCCGGGAGAGAAGATCCGGACCGTGCGGGAGTCGACGATTCCGGTACCCCCCGTCGAATTTCCGATCATGTCGTTGTTGAAGACCGCGGTGATCTCGACCTCTTCCTCGACCATCCGCTCCGCGTGCAGTCGGGCGCCCACGAGCCCCTGCTCCTCGCCGGCGAAGCCGATGAACACGAGGGTGGCGTCGAACTCCAGCCCGCTCTGGGCGAAGATCCGGGCCAGCTCCATCGCGATCGCGGTACCGCTGGCATCGTCGTTCGCCCCGGGCGCGTAATTGTCCCACTGCCCGTCGGTGGGCGCCTGCGGCACCGCGTCCTCGTCGTAGTCCCCGTAGACGACCGAATCGTAGTGGCCGCTGACGTAGATCCGGCGGTCACTGCGGCCGGGAAGGATCGCCTGCACGTTGCGCAGGTCGGTGCGCACCTGGATCCGTCCGCCGGGCTCGACGTCGTAGGCGTCGAACGACACCTCGAGCCGGTCGGAATAGGAGGCCATCTCTTCGAGCATCCACTGCCGGGCCGCTCCGATCCCCCATTCGGGGTGCTCGGTCGTCGACAGGGTGTGGCGGGTGCCGAACGAGGCGAGTCGCTCGACGATGGCCTGCAGACGGTCCGGGTCGACCGAACGGACCAGCTCCTGAATCCGGGGATCGAGGGAGGGGTCGGTGGACTGGGCCCGGGCGTCGGACGCCGGGGCGAGGAGAAGACTGAATGCGAGCGCTCCGCTCGCGACGATGAAGGTGGGAAGCCGCATGGGCGTTCTCCTTGGGAGACTGGGATGCGAGGTACGGGGCACCACCGTTGGGAGCGCCCGGGCTCTTCGGGGTTCGATCATGAAGGTGAAGACTGCGAAGGTACGGGGGAGGGGCGCCATTCCACAATGGCGGCCGCGCCCATGCTCTCCAGGTCGATCTCGAGGTAGTTGCGGGCCACCCCCAGCACCTCAAAGCCCATGGCGAGCTGGAAGGAGAGGGTCGGGTCGGTGCGCTCACCCCGGACCACGGACTCGACGTACGCTTCGGGGGTGACCTCGGAGGCCACCCGGTGGTATCCGGGGATCCGGGCCCCCGCACGGATCGCGCGAAGCCCCCACGTTTTGACCAGTCGCTCGCGAGCCCGATACAATTGAGATCCGATCCCCCGGCCCTGGGCGTCGGGGTGGACAGCGACGCCTGCGGCGTAGAGGAGGTCGCCGCCCGGGGTGTGGGTGTCGAGTCGACCATGCCCGGTGAGTTCGTCCCAGCTCGCGGTCAGGGGCCAGACGTCGGAATGGAGGATCAGCGATACGGCCATCCCCAGGACCCGCTCGCCGTCGGGCTCCGCGGCGACCAGCTGCCCCTCGGGAAAGAGCTCCTGGTGATGGATCAGCTCGGGAGCCTTCCAGCCTTCGAGGGTGCCCCAGATCTCGCGTGAGAGCTCGACAAGATCCAGAAGGTCCCGGCTGCGGGCGGGCCGGACTTCGACCTCGGGACGTGGGCCGGCGGGGCTGGTCATCGAGCGCTGCCGTGAGCCGGGTTCGTTGACGGGATCGGCTCCGATCCCCTATTCTGCCCGTACACGAAGACAGCCCAGCCATGCTCGTGGACCCGACGGCGCCGAAGCTCGATCGCCCGGCCACGCACGACCTTCTTTCGAGGACCGTTCCGGATGATTCGTACCGCTCCCTTCCGCTTGATCTGCACCCTCTTCGCCCTCTCGCTCCTGGTTCCGGTCGGGGCGCAGTTCGCGCCGTCCGCGGGCGCCCTTTCGGCCCAGACCGTTCCGCATCCGAATGATGTGATCGGCTTCGAGCTCGGCTCCGATTACATGCTCGCCGACCTGGAGCAGCTGTACGGATACTACGAGACCCTCGCCGCTTCGAGCCCGAGAGTCGAGATGGAGGAGATCGGTCGCTCCGTGCGCGGGGAGCCTCTCTACCTCCTCTATATCTCGTCCGAGGAGAACATCGCACAGCTGGACCGCTGGCGCGAGATCTCGGAGCGCCTGGCCCGGGCCGACGACCTGACGCCCGACGAGGCCAGGGAGCTGGCGCGCGAAGGCAAGGCGATCGTCTGGATCGACACCGGGCTGCACTCGGCCGAGGTGGCGACGGCCCAGCATGCGCCCCTTCTTGCGCACCACATGGCCACCGACGAGTCCGACGAGGTCCGCCGGATCCGCGATGACGTGATCCTCCTGCTCATGCCGCAGATGAACCCCGACGGCCACACGATCATGGTCGACTGGTATCGGGGCGTGGCCCGTACCGATCATGAGTTCACCGCACCGCCCGAGGTCTGGCACGAGTATGTGGGGCACGACATCAATCGGGACTGGTTCATGCTGCGCCAGGTCGAGACGCAGGCGGTCGCTCACCAGCTCTACGAGCGGTGGTACCCCCAGATCGTGTTCAATCACCACCAGCACTCCCCCTTTCCGACCCGGATCTTCATCCCGCCCTTCTCGGACCCCCTGAACCCGCACATCCACCCGCTGGTGGTGCGCGGCGTGAACATGGTCGGTGAGCACATGGCGAAGCGCTTCGAAGAGCTCGAGATGCCCGGGGTGGTCTCGGGGCTCACCTTCACGATGTGGTGGAACGGAGGCATGCGCACCGCGCCCTACTTCCACAACCAGGTGGGGATCCTCTCCGAGGTGGCACACCGGTTCGCGTCGCCCCTGTACCACGATCCCGACGATCTTCCCGAGTCGATCCGGGCCGGCTCGCGCGAGATCTCGATGGTCGAGCCCTCGATCTACTACTCGAATCCCTGGGAAGGGGGTTGGGCTCGCCTGGCCGACGCGGTGGAGTACCACTTCGTCTCGTCGATGGGGTCGCTCGACATCGGCTCCCGGCTCAGGGAGGACTGGCTCTACAACAAGTATCGGATGGGCGCCCAGCAGATCCGGGACGGACGCGAGGGCGGGCCCTTTGCCTACGTGGTTCCGATGGAGGAGCAGTGGGATCGGGGCGAAGCGGTCGAAATGCTGAACGTGCTTCGCCGGGGTGGGGTCGAGGTTCACCGGGCCACGCAGCCCTTCACGGCCGGAGGAACGCAGTATCCGGAGGGCACCTACGTGGCCTTCGTCGGTCAGGCCTTCCGGGCCCACCTGATGGATCTGATGGAAAAGCAGGAGCACCCGCAGCGTGAGCTCTACCCGGGTGGGCCTCCGGAGCCTCCCTACGGCGGGCTGGCCGGCTGGACCCTTCCCATGCAGATGACGGTCAACGTCGTGCGCGTCGAGGAGCCCTTCGAGGCCCAGGTCGAGCCGGTGGACCGGCTACCCCCGCCCGAGAGCCGGGTGGCGGGATCCGGGAGCTTCGGATACGCCTTTTCGGGGCAGCCGAATTCGGCACGTATCGCCGCGAACCGCCTTATGCACGAGGGAGAGCGGCTGCACTGGGTCACCCAGGCCTTCACCGCCGGGGGTGAGGAGCTGGTCCCCGGAGCCTTCGTGGTCGAGGCCGGTGCGGGCGGATCGGACCGGATCCGTGCGGTGGCCGAAGAGACCGGGATCGATCTGATCGCCCTGGACGGGGTGCCGCAGGTGGCGATGGAGCCGCTCGACGCGCCCCGACTCGGGATGTACATGCCCTGGACGGGCAACATGGATGAAGGCTGGACGCGCTACATCTTCCACGAATACGGCTTCCAGCCCGACACCATCCGCAATGCCGACCTGCAGAACGGGGATCTGTCCGACTACGATGTAATCCTCTTCGCGGACCAGGGCGCAGGGTCGATCATGAATGGCAATCCGCCGGGCCGGATGCCTGAGCCCTACATCGGCGGGGTCGGAGAAGAGGGCGCCGCGAACCTGAGGGCATGGGTCGAGGCGGGCGGAACCCTGGTCACCTTCGACGGGGCGGGCGACTTCGCCATCCAGGCGCTCGACCTTCCGGTGAGCAACGCCACCTCGGGGCTCTCGAGGGCGGAGCTCTTCATTCCGGGGTCGCTGATCCGGACCGAGTTCGACGGGAGCCACCCGATCGGCTTCGGCATGCCCGATCAGACGGCCTCGTTCTATCAGAATTCTCGGGCCTGGGAGGTGCTCGACGAGGATCGGGTCGACGTGGTCGGCCGCTACGCCGAATCCGACCTGCTGATGAGCGGCTGGGAGGTCGGAGCCGAAGAGCACCTGGCCGGAAAGGCCGCCGTGGTGCGGGCGCGTGTCGGAGACGGCGAGGCCGTCCTGATCGGCTTCCGGCCGCAGTTCCGGGCTCAGTCGACGGGCACCTACAAGCTGTTCTTCAACGCGATTCTCGGAAGTGGGGCGGAGAATCGCGAGGCGCTGATCGGGATGCGGGGGTTTGGACTGGTCGGCGCGGGTGAGGGCCTCCCCGCTCCGAACTGATCCACTGCGCCTTCCCACGCGGGGAGACCTGCGCTCCGCGGCCGCCCTCGCGCTGCCGGTGGTGGCCGTACAGCTCGGCCTGAACTCGATGGGGCTGGTGGACACCCTGATGGTGGGGCGGGTGTCTTCGGTGGACCTGGCGGCGGTCGCGCTCGGGAACCTCTACTTCTTCATGGTGGGGGTCTTCGGGATGGGGCTCCTCATGGGGCTCGATCCGCTGGTCGCGCAGGCGATCGGGGCGCAGGACCGTCCGGCCGCCGCTCTCGCGATGCAGCGGGGGATCGTGCTGGCGGTCGGGCTCACCGTGATCGCGGTGGCCGGTCTGCTCGTGGCCGAGTCGGCCTTCGGGCTGGCCCGACAGCCGGGCGAGGTGATCCCGGTGGCGGCGCGCTACGCGCTCTGGTCGATCCCCGGGGTGCTCCCCTTCTACCTGTTCGTGGTGCTGCGCCAGAGCCTGCAGGCGATGAGCCGGGTCGCACCGATCGTATGGACGATCGTGGCCGCGAATCTCCTGAACGTCGCGCTCAACTGGGTGCTCATCTGGGGGAACCTGGGGGCGCCGCGGCTGGGGGCCGTGGGGTCGGCCATGGCCAGCTCGATCTCGCGCTGGGGCCTGGTCGCGATCCTCCTGGCGATCGCCTGGCCCCTCCTTCGTCCCTACCTGAGACCTCTTCGGGTCGGGATCCTGCGGGCGCGACCGCTGGGACGGATGGTCGCCCTCGGGGGTCCGATCGGGATGCAGTTTCAGCTCGAGTTCGGGGCCTTCGCCATGGTGGGGGTGGCGATGGGCTGGCT
>REBS01000115.1 GCA_007692605.1 Gemmatimonadales bacterium | reverse complement strand
AAAGACGGCGGCTCCTTCCGTGAAAGCGCAATTGCCGAGACCCGGCAGGCGATGGACCTGCTCGCCGAGCGGCGGGGCGTGGAGCGCTTCATCCTTGCCGGCCTCTGTTCCGGCTCGGACATGGCGTACTGGACCGCGCTCGAAGACGAGCGGGTGGTGGGACTCGCCCAGATCGACCCCTTCGTCTATCGGACCCGGCGCTTCCTGGTGCGGCACTATCTTCCCCGACTGATCTTGCCCCTGGCGTGGGGCCGCTCCATACGGGCGCGGACCCGTTATCTGCTGGGGAAGCTCCGACCCGGAGATGGCGAGGACGAGGGGGAGGGGGTGTGGGTGGCCCCCGAGTACACCCGGATCTTTCCACCCCGCGAGGAGATCGCGGCGGGGCTCGCCCGCCTGCGTGCCCGCGGCGTGTCGTTCTGGGTCTTCATTTCGGGAGACATGGCCGAGCAAATCAATTACGCGACCCAGTACGAAGAGTCCTTTCCCGAAGTGGAGTTCGGCGATGGGCTCGTGGTCTCCTGGGCGCCCGAGGCGACCCATACCGTCACCGCTCTGGATCACCAGCGACAGGTGGTCGAAGAGATCGAGGGGTGGGCGATGGAACGCTGGGGTGCCTCGACACCGCCGCTGGAGGTCGCGGCACGGTGAGCCTGGAGCTTCGGGAAGCCCGACTGGACGACTTCGGGCCGATTCACGCGAATCTTCTGGTGCGCCTCAACGAAGAGATCTCCGAGACCCGCTGGCGACGGCTCTTCGAACCCGGGTGGGAGACCGGTGGCAAGCCGGCCGGGTATGCCCTCTGGAAGGAAGAGGAGCCGGTGGGCTTTCTCGCGACCCTCCATCGGCCTCCCCCCACCGATGGCCGGAGCCCCATCTGCAATCTGAGTTCCTGGATCGTGCTCGAGGAGCACCGGGGCAGTGCACTCCGGCTGCTGGGGCCGGTGCTGGCGAGGCAGGACTGGACGCTGGTGAACCTCTCGCCCACCCCCGAGGTGGCGCCCATCTTCCGGGGGCTGGGCTTCGAGCCCCTCGAGACCCGAAAGTACATCGTGCCGGTGCGTCCCGACCTCCCGCTGAGACCGGGCCCCGGGGGGATCCGGGTGCGCTGGGGTGCGGGTGAGGCCGTGCCGGAAGATCACGCGGCCCTCCTGAATGGCGTCGAGGTCGTCCGGAAGGCCGTCGGGTCGAAGGGGGAGATGGAGGGGGCGCCGGGGGATCCCTCGATGCGCTCCGTGGTCACCTATTCGGTACGGTCGGAAGGACGCGTACGCTCGATCCGGTTGCACTCGGTACCCGATGCACGCCTCCTTCGCCTCGCTCTTCCCAGACTCTGGCGTGGATGGCTCGCGCGGCACCGGGCCCCCGTCGTCGTGTACGATGCACGGATCCTCGAAGGCCTGCGGCTCCCCTTCGCCCGGGTCCGGGAGATGGAGGTCCCCCGGCTCTTCCGGTCGTCGGACCGGACGGCGGCGGATCTGGGGGACGAACACTATACCGAGATGGTCCTCCTCGAACTGTGAGGGACGGGGTCGAAGCCCCCGGCTCACTCCCATCGTGGGGGACACTCCGCTCACCCGATTTCTTCCATTGAACTCACCACCCTCAGGTCCACCATGAATGCCCAGACCCCATCGGATGAGACTCCCGAGGTCGCCCTCGATCTCATCTACGTGGCCATCGGCGAAGTGAATCCCCTCCTTCCCACGGGAGAGGAGATCACCCCCGGGCCCGCCACTCCCCTGGCGAAGCCCGAAGGACCGCTGGATTCGCTGGGGCTGGTGAATCTGATCGTGGCGGTCGAGGGCAAGGTGCAGGGGGCGTGGGGGCGCTCGGCCGGACTGATGGAGGCCCTGGAGATCCCCGCCGAACGCTCCCCCTTCAGGACGGTCGAGACCCTGCGGCGCTTTCTTGTCGAGGGGGCGCCTGCGGGGGGAGCCGGCGCACCGGGGACCCGCCCATGACCGAGCCCACACGGACCGGCCTCCTGATTTCGGACTTCCAGATCGGGAACCTGGCCGCGCTTCTGGGAAAGGGGGCCGACGAGGCCCCGCTGACGGTGGTCCAGGGGCCGTTCGGGCAGGTGATCCCCACCCTCATGGAGCCGCCGGAGCCCCCGGCCCCGGCCGACCGCTTCGACTTTGCGGTGGTCTGGGCACAGCCCGAGGCGATCTCGTCCGAGTATGCCCGCGCCAAAGTGCATCATCCGGCAGAGGTGGAGGCCGTCCGGGCCGAGGTTCGGGCCTTCGCCGACCGGGTGCGCAGTGCACTCGAGACGATCCCCAATATCCTGGTCTGCACCTTTGGCGCCGACCCCTCGGACCGGGGGCTGGGGATTCTGGATCGAGGGGGTGGCCATGGGCTCGCCCGACTGCGAAGCGAGATGAACCGGATCCTGGCCGACGAACTCGGAGACGCGCGCGGCGTCCTCCTTCTCGACACCGAGCGGTGGATCGCCCGGGTGGGGGCGGGGGCCTACGACCCTCGGCTCTGGTACATGGCGAAGATTCCCTTCACCCCGGCGGTCTTCCGCGAGGCGGCCGACGAGATCCGGACGGCCCTCCACGCCCTCCGAAAGGGGGGTCGAAAGCTCCTGATCCTCGATCTCGACCACACGCTGTGGGGGGGAGTCGTGGGAGAGACCGGATACGAGGGGATTCGGCTGGGAGGTCATGATCCGCTCGGCGAGGCCTTCGTGGACTTCCAGCGGGCGATCGAGGCGCTCACCCGGCGCGGGGTGGTGCTCGGGATCGTGAGCAAGAATGAAGAGGAGGTCGCCCTCGAGGCGATCCGGGAGCATCCCGAGATGGTCCTGCGATCCGAGCACTTCGCCGGCTGGCGGATCAACTGGCAGGACAAGGCGGCAAATGTGGCGGCCCTGGTCGAAGAGCTGAACCTGGGGCTCGACTCCGCCGTTTTTATCGACGATCAGCCGGCCGAGCGGGCCCGGGTTCGCGAGGCCCTCCCCGAGGTGCTGGTTCCCGAATGGCCCGACGACCCGACCGAGTACCGGCGGGCGCTTCGGGCCATGCACTGCTTCGACGTGCCCGCGCTGAGCGACGAGGATCGGGCGCGGGCCCGCAGCTATGCCGAGGAGCGCCATCGGCGCGAGGTGCGCGCCTCGGTGGGCTCGATGGAGGCGTGGCTCGACGAACTCGAGGTGCGGGTCGAGGTGGAGCCCTTGAGCGAGGCGACCCTCTCCCGGGCCGCCCAGCTCCTGAACAAGACCAACCAGATGAATCTGCGGACCCGGCGGATGAGCGAGACGGAGTTTGCCCGGTGGGCCGAGGGTGCGGACCGGCAGGTCTGGGTCTGCCGGGTGTCGGATCGGTTCGGTGACGCAGGGCTGACGGGGCTCGTGTCGGTGGAACTCGACGGCCGAGAGGCGCGCTTCGCGGACTTCATCCTGAGCTGCCGGGTCTTCG
>REBS01000093.1 GCA_007692605.1 Gemmatimonadales bacterium | reverse complement strand
CCCACCACGCCTCGACCTGGCAGGCACCGGGCTCGGTGATCGCGGCGTCGTCCACGACCCACTTTCGGGCCTGGAGCGAGAGGGAAGAGAAGGAGGAAGCGGCCACGGGGGCCGACAGACCCATGGCGATGAAGCGTGCAATGTGGACGGCGCGGGTCGAGGCCGACGCACGTCGTCGATGGTCAGACGGTCGAGAATGATCCTGATGAACGGAATGATGGGTACTCCTGAGTCGAAGCCGCCGGAGCGGTCGACCTCATCACGCGTTCCCGGAATTCGGGGCGAGGAACAGCCTGCGTGGGAGGCACGGACCGGACCGCCTTCCCACCCGGGAAGATCACTCCGGACCCGACACCTCACATCCGCGCTCGATGTGGCGGACCGGAGCGTGTCGTGTCTGGACAGCCTATAGGTCAAGAACCAGCTTGAGCCCGGCATCGACGAACGCCATCCGTCGAGGCGGGATCCGGCCCGTGCGCTCCGAGAGGTACCCCTTGTCGAGGGTCACGAGCTGCGAAACGTTGGCGACCGAGTCCTTCGGGAGTCCAGTGGATGGGGCGGGCAACAGGACGTTTCCCGGCGCGTCGAGGAGGCGCGTGTTCGAGGTCAGGACGACCGCGAGGACGGTCCTCAGTCTGCTGCGGTTGAACGAGTCCGCCTGGACGATGATGACCGGGCGCCGGAATCCCGGCTCGGACCCTCGTGGCTCCTCGAGATCAGCCCACCAGATCTCGCGGCGCTGGACTACCACTCTGCGGAGTCCACGCTCCGGGCTTGCGCAGACCTCAGCTCGGCCTCGACCCCGCTCGGCTCCTCGGCATAGAGGTCATTGAGTCTGGCCGTGACATCCTCGTCCCGATGCTTGGCCAGGTACTCGGCGACGGCCGTGGCGTAGAGTTCGCTTCGCGAAATCCCCAGCCGCTCGGCGAGTGCGTCCGCCGACTCGAAGAGATCATCTGGTAGGGAGATCGCAGTTTTCATACTACAATCATACTATGGTATAACCGTGCGGGCAAGCGTTTCCATGTCACACGGCCGGAGGATCAGGTAAGGACCTAACCTCCTTCGGGCGTGTCGGATCGCTGAACCGCCCCGGGACTGCTGGAGACCCCAGAGTCCGAGAGGATGGGGCGATGAACACGCCGAGTGGGTGCTTCCCGGAGGTAAGGGAACGGACAGTGCGCATGGTTCTGGAGCACGGGAGGTTACTTCCTCATCGGCCTCGATCCTTCCAGTGAGGAGCTGATCTCCGATCCGACCCAGGGATTCTCCTCGACTGACGCACTCCTCTCCAGTGCGGAGCGAGCGGCGGCCGACGAGACCCGGCCAAGAGCCCATGCGGCGTGCCCCCTGACAAGCGCCGCCGGGTCGGATAGAGCCTCCACCAGCACGCCCACCGCCTCTGGCGGCGGCTCATCTTCCCCCGACAGCCAGTTCCCGAGCGCGACGCAGACGTTGCGCGCGAACCCAGGCCGCCCGGCCCGCCGAATCGCCGAGCCTCGCGAGAACGCCTCCCAGGCGTCCTCCGTGAGGGGCATCTGGAGGAGCTCCACCAGGGATGGGCCGTCGGTACCCGGGTGCACCGGCTCTCCCCGCGATTCCGCGGAATCGGTCGAGGTAGCGTCACTCGAGGCGGAATCGCCCCCATCCGCCAACGCCTCCACCCCCACCGGCCGTTCCCCCGGCCCCCGGGCCGCATGGCCCGGCTCCGCCGCCTCCTCAGCGAAACTCACGTTGAACGGACAAACCTCCTGGGTGTTCTGCCGATTCACCCGTTTTCGCTTCAAGCTCACAACCGGCGGTAACGGGAAGAGCTAGAGGCTCCCGACCTCTCCGCCTCCGGCAGATCCCCGGCGGACCGGGGAGCGTGCTTTCCGCGCGGGCGTGCGACCCTGTACATTTGGCACATGGCAGGCACCCCACTTACCCGAGAGGAGGCCATTGGCCTCCTGAAGGCCGCCGAGCCCAGGATCAGGGAACTCGGCGTTGGTCGATTGGCGCTCTTCGGTTCCGTGCTGCGTGATGAAGCCCGGCACGATAGCGATGTCGACCTTCTGGTGGAGTTCCGCCCAGGTGCGAAGTCCTTCGATCGGTTCCTTGCACTTTCAGACCTCTTGGAGGAGATCCTCGGCCAGCCGGTCGAACTGGTCACTCGGGAAGCCCTCTCCCCCTTCATCGGCCCTCGAATCCTGTTAGAAGCTGAAGATGTCCTCCGAGCCGCTTGATTATCTGCGGCACATTCAGGTGGAGGTGGAGTTTCTGCTGTCATTCAGCTCTGGAAAAACCTTTGCCGATTTCGAGGCGGACGAGGTGCTCTCCCGTGCGTTCGTGCGAAGCCTCGAGATCATCGGCGAAGCCACGAAGAAGCTTCCGGAATCCTTCCGGGCATCACGCCCCGAAGTCGAGTGGCGTGCCATGGCGGGGATGAGGGACCGCCTCATCCACAACTACATGGGTGTGGATTACGAGTTGGTCTGGGATGTCGTGCAGACCCGCATCCCAGAGCTACGCGACCGGATCGCTGAAATCCTCTCAGAGTGACGTGCACGCGGTGCCTGCGAGCCCACGGCAACGGGGGCGGCCGCTGGGAACTCCGTGATCGTGACCCCGGAGGAGGACCGAATGCCAGTCGCGTAAGCCGTTCTTCGTGCGCTACCCGGTCGTCGACCTCGCCGCTTCGATTGCGCAGGTGAACTCGGAGCGGACCCATGCATCGACCTCGCGTGCGGCGCGCCGAATGGCCGAGCCGCGGGAAAGCCACTCCCAACCTTTCTCGGACAGTGCCATACGGAGGAGGTCGACCAGGGATGGACCATCCGCCCCGGGGTGCAGCGGCTCCTCCCGCGATTCCTCGGAATCGTTCGAGGTCGCGTCGGTGGAGACGGAAGCGCCGTCGCCCGGCAGAGCCTCCACCCCCACCGGCCCCCGGGCCGCATAGCCCAGCTTCAAGGCCACCCCGCTCTATCCCTGCGTCCAGCATCATCTCGAAACGTTTCTCGCCACCGCTACCGACGAGGACCCGCTCGGGGACACGGTTTCCGCCTGGGTGGAACGGGATTTCAGAGGCTACCTCAAGTGTGGCATCCTCGCCCACGGCTTCGCCCGGATCCGGTTCGGAGCCAGCCTCAACACCCACTTTCACTTCCACGTCCTCGTCCTCGACGGCGTGGTCTGCGAAGAGGGCCATGGACAGGTCCAGTTCCACGAGGCCTCCCGCTTGCAGCCACACGACTGGGAACTTCTGCATACCACCGACCAGCGCCGCGTCCTTCGCGACCACTTGTTACGGCAAGTGGTGCCCGCCACCGCCACGGCTTCCTGGACGAGGAGGTCACCCAGGACATGCTCACGTGGCAGGCCACCGGCGGGTTCAGCATCGACGCGTCGGTCCGCACCGAGGGCTCCGACCGCGACGGCCTGGAGCGCCTCGCACAGTTCGTCCCTCCTCCCC
>REBS01000120.1 GCA_007692605.1 Gemmatimonadales bacterium | reverse complement strand
CTCACTTCGACACGCGGCCCTCGCATTCGCCGCAATCCTCGGGCTCCTCACACTCACCGGCTGCGGAGATGAGAGAGCGCCCGGTGACGCCACCGGATCCTGGAGTTCCGAGGAGGAGCAGCGAGGCGACACCACGATCGTCCGGACCTTCTCGGGGAGCGTTTGGGGCGACACCATGACCCTGGTCCCCGAGCTCGTGATCGGAGAGCTCGACGGCGAGGCTCCCTATGTCTTCGGTCTCGTGACCGCCATCGACGTGGACTCCGAGGGGCGAATCTACGTCGCGGATCGGCAGGCTGCAGAGGTGCGGGTATTCGACCGTGACGGCCGCTTCCTGCGCGTCATCGGAAGCCGGGGCGACGGCCCTGGCGAGTACCAGCAGCCGGACCACCTCCGCATCACCTCGAACGACGAGATCGTGGTACGGGATCAGCAGGGAGGTCGATTCGTGGTCTTCTCGACCTCGGGCGAATACCTGCGGTCCTGGCGACTGAGCGGAAACTTCTTCACCTCGCAGCCCTTCCACCTGGACGCTCAGGATCGGATCTACAATCCCGACCTTCGCTTCGACCTCCCGATGGAATCTCCCGATCGGCAGATCCTGGTGCAGATCGACGCGGCCACCGGACAGGTGCTCGACACCCTTCTCCCGCCCCGGACCGAAGGAGAGCCCGGCTGGGTCGAGCTGCGCATCGAGGACGGCGGCAACCGGATGGTCTCGCGCTCCAACGTCCCCTTCATCCCCACCGGGACCGCGACCCTTACCCCCGAGGGAGGAACGCTCCGGGGGCTCGGAAGCCGCTATGCGCTTCATCTCGAGCGCCCCGACGGCTCCGTGCTCGCGATCGAGCGCGCGGTGGAACCGGTCCCCGTGCGTCCCGCCGAGGCCGCCGCGGCCCGGCAGCGGATCGAGGAGGGCTTTCGGGCCCAGGATGCCTCCTGGCGCTGGAACGGCCCGCAGATTCCCGCCGTGAAGCCGCCCTTCCGGTGGGCCGGCGTCGGACGGGACGGGACCCTCTGGGTGCAGCGTCACACTCCCGCCCGCGAGATCGAGAACCCGGATCACGACCCATCGAACCCTTCGCCCTCGCAGCCCCGAACCCACTGGGAGGAGAAGAATGTGATGGATGTCTTCGATCCGGAGGGCCGGTACCTGGGCCCGATCGAGATGCCCTCGGGCTTCTCGCCGCAGCAAGGGGGAGTCCTCACGACCGACGAGCTGGTCGTCATGATTCCTCACGAGCTCGGCTACCACCAGGTGGCCCGCTACCGCGTGGCACCCCGGTCCGAGGGAAGCTCGGGCGAGTAGCTCACGGCGCGGTCCGGATGGGGCAGATCCTTGCCCGCACGCGGCTTCCTCCCTACCGTGCATCGTCCTTCATGCCCGATGAAGACGAACGCGCCGACGCCACAGGATCGTGTGCCCGGAGTCACCGTCGATCGGGATCGACCCTTCCGTTCAACCCCGCTCAGACCCATGAACCCGACCGGACGCCCCCTGATTTCGTCGCTGCTCTCGGCCCTGATCCTGCTCGCCGCCGTCGCCACCCCGCTGCTGGGCCAGGCCACCCCCTTCCGGATGGTCGACGACGCGTGGGGTGACCTTCCCGACGGGCGGGAGTGGGGGGCAGTGAGCGCCATCTATCCCGCCCCCGACGGCCAGTCGATCTGGATCGCGGAGCGGTGCGGCCAGAACACCTGCACGAACGATCCCGACATGGATCCGATCCTGCAGTTCGACCTGGACGGCAACCTGCTGCAGAGCTTCGGGGCCGGCATCTTCGCCTGGCCGCATGGAATGACCGTCGACGACGAGGGCAACGTTTGGGTGGCCGACGCCCTGGGCTTCGGGCAGCAGCCCGAGGGATGGGGACACATCGTGGTCAAGTTCAGCCCGCAGGGCGAAGTGCTCATGACGCTCGGGGAGCGCGGGGTGGCCGGTGGGGGCGAGACCCACTTCACCAAGCCCTCGGACATCGCGATCGCGCCCGACGGCAGCATCTTCATCGCCGACGGGCACGACGCCGGGGGCAGCAACCGGATCGTGAAGTTCGACGCCGAGGGCAACTACCTGCTGGAGTGGGGGCAGACCGGAGGGGACTACGGGGAATTCATGGACCCGCACGCCCTCGCCTTCGACTCGCAGGGCCGGCTCTTCGTGGCCGACCGGGCCAACAATCGTATCCAGATCTTCGATCAGGAAGGGGAGCCCCTGGACAGCTGGACGCAGTTCGCCCGCATCAGCGGAATGTTCATCGACGACAACGACATCCTCTACGCCGTGGACTCCGAATCGAACCAGGCACGAAACCCCGGCTGGAAGCGGGGCGTCTACATCGGAAGCGTGGTGGACGGGTGGGTGACCGAGTTCATTCCCGATCCCGAAGAGGATGTGGACACCTCGGGCACGAGCGGGGGTGAGGGCGTCGCGGTGGACGCCTACGGGAACGTTTACACCGCCGAGGTGGGTCCCCGAACGGTGAAGAAGTACATCCGACGCGGCGGGAACCCCTGATCCTGTAGAACCCGGACGGCAAGCCGAGTGGGCACCGACGTCCTTTCCGAGGGTGCTCCACAATGGCATCGGCCTCTTGAGGATCCTTCCCCTTCGGCGGTCCTCGTGGCAACGACTTCGCGCCGGGGAGTTACATTCAGGGTCCGCACCCGACCGGGCCGGCTTCCGACCCACTCCGTCCAATGGATCAGCCCGTGTTCGCATGTTCCGAATGCCTCCGGAGGGACGGCCCCGTGACCCGATATGGGTGAGCTGATCGAGAGGGTCCTGCAGTCGCTCTTCGAGCTTCCGTCGCTCACGGTCTATCTGCTCATCCTGCTCCTCTGCTGGGCCGAAGCGGCGTTCTTCCTCGGCTTCGTGACCCCGGGTGAGCTCGCCGTCGCGATCGGCGGGATCCTCGCGTCGCGCGGTCAACTCGAGATGGGAATCCTGGCAGGGGTCGTGATCACGGGGACGCTGGTCGGAAACGGGACGGGCTTCTACCTGGGCCGTCGCTGGGGAACGGGGATGCTGGAATGGGCCCCGCTGCGGCGAATGTTCGGACCGTCGATCGACCGGGCGCAGGACTTCATGCTCCGCCGGGGGGAGTGGGCCATCGTGCTCGGCCGTCTCGCCACGCCGACCCGGATCGTGGTCCCCTTCCTTGCGGGTGCTTCGGCGGTGCCCTATCGCCGATTCGTCCTCTTCGACGTACCGGCGACGATCGTATGGGCCCTGGTGTGGACCACCCTGGGCTTCGTTCTGGGCGAGTCATGGGAGCTCCTCGAGGATGTGGCCGGAACCGCCGCGCTCCTCCTGCTGATCCTCTTCGTCCTGGCCGTGACCATCCGCTGGGTCGCGGCCCGCATCGCCGCCAACCAGCGCCGGGTGCAGGTCCTGTTCCTCTGGTCACTGCGCGTCACGGGTACCCGTGGCATCGCTCGCGTGCTTGCGCCGGGATTCCGGTGGCTGGGCCGCCGCCTCGATCCTCGACTCGCCCAGGGACTCAGCCTGACGATCAGCTTCGTGGCCCTCATCGGGGCGATCGGCGCGATCGGGCTCGTGATGAGCCAGACACAGGCTGTCCGGGGACTAGCGCTTATCGACTTTCCCGTCCTCGAGTGGATGAGCGACACCCGAACCGACGACGCCGTCGCCGTCGCCCGCACGGGGCTGCTCGCCTTCCACTGGCCGGGGATCTTCATCCTGGCGGTCCCCCTCATGAGCCTGGTGGCCTGGAAGGTCGGCTGGGTCGCGGCGCTGCGGATGGGAGTCGGGCTGGTGGGAGCGGCCGGGGGTGCCTACTTCCTGGACCGCTTCGTGATCGAGGGGCTCGTGCCGCGCGCCGAATACCCCTCGGTGCCCGTGGCCGTCGCGGCGGTGCTCCTGGTCCACACCACCGCCCTCGCCGCCCGGGTCCTCGGCTGGGGCCCCTCGGTGGGTACGGCCGGGGTCGGCACCTTCGTGCTCTGCACGGTCGCGCTGGGCACCGTGGTGGCCGGATGGGCGGCGCCCTCGGGCATTGCCCTGGGCCTGGCGCTGGGGCTTGCATGGGCCACCGCCCTCGAACTGCCATGGACGGTATTCCGCTCCGAAAGGGAGAAGAGCGGAGGGCAGGGCACCCGGAGCGACCCGAACTGAACCCTTCCCAGCCCGCATCGAACCCGGCTCCCCGCCCTCAGCCGCTCGTCAGATCTCGCTTCGGTGGATCTGGATCCCTCGGCGCGCCAGCCCGTCCATGTAGGCCGGCGGCTCCACCGTCTCGTCGGGCGTCCGAACCCCCTGCTCCCGGATCTGTCCGCGACACTGCATCAGCCCGGTCAGCGCCAGCGAGTACCCGGTGGTCCGCATCATCGCGGTGATCCCCGTCGCCTCGTCGTACCGGTCGAGCAGGTCGTAGCGGATGCCCGCCGCCTCACCATTCCGGGTCCCCCGGATTTCGACACGCAGGGCGACCAGATCCCGCCCCTCGGGCTTCCGCAGCGTCGGGCTCACCCGATCGATGAAAAACTGCCGCGGCGTGATCTCGGAGTCCCCCACCCGCACGGGGGTGTCGTCGAGGAGCCCCAGGTCCCGAATCGCCTTCATGATCCGGGCATGCCCCGGATACCGGAGGGTCTTGTACTCCATGGTCCCGAGCTCCCCCTCGTACCGGTAGGGAAGGGTCGAAATCCCACCCGCGGTATAGAAGGCCTCGAGCCGGCCCAGGGGCTCCGGAAACTCGAGCTCCTCCATCCCGGTGAGGGCCTCGACCTCGACCGGCTTCCCCTCGTGCAGGACGAGACCCGGCGTGGTGTAGTAGTCGAGCACACCCTCCATCGAATACACGATCTGGTAGTTCAGGGGAGGCTCGGGATCCTGCGGGAGGCCCCCGACCCACATCCGCACCGACTCGGTCTTGTCGAGCTCGTCGATGCCGGCCTGCGCCAGGATGTTCACCATCCCCGGCGCCAGCCCACAGTCCGGAATGACGCTCACCCCGGCCGCCTTCGCCTCGGCGTCCATCGCCCGCTGCTCCTCGACGATCTCGGTGTTTCCACCCAGGTCCGCGAAGTGCGCCCCCACCTCGATGGCCAGCCGGGTCATCTCGGTGTTGAAATAGTACGGGAGCGCGCAGACCACCGCGTCCATTCCGCGCATCGCCTCGCGCACGGAGTCGGAGTCGCGGGCATCCACCACCTCGAGTCGCAGCCGCCCTCCCACATGCGGAGCCAGAAAGGCCGGACTCCCGTCGGGGTTCATGTCGCCGATCACGACCTCCTCGACCTCCGGGTCCTGGAGCAGGTCGTATGCCGCAGCGGAGCCCTGGGCCCCTCCTCCGAGTACGAGCACCTTCATTCCGTCACCTCGTCCTGATTGCCTGTGATGAGTGTGCGCGATCCGCCCCGCGGGACGTCACGCTCGGTCGTCGATCTTCTCACTGCGCCGGACTCGCCCGGGTGCAGGGTCGCCGAAGGCGTCACCCGAAGAGATCGGGCTGATCCTCGTCATCGTCACCGTCATCGTCTTCGTCGGCGTCCCGCTCGTCGGCCTCTTCGGCCTCGTCATCCTCCACCTTCAGCCCCGAGCCGGATGGTTTCGGGGAGGCCTTTTCCTCGCTGGAGACCGTCGCGGGCACCGCGTCCTCCTCGGCCCCCGTTTCGTCGGATTCGCCCCCCTTCGAGGGCGAGTCCGCATCCGCCACCGGCGCTTCACCCGGCTCCGAATCGGCCCCGGATATAGCGGGATCCCCCCCCTCGGCGCCAGCCTCGATCCCCATGCTGCGAGTCAGCTCCACCACCCGGTCGTCCTTGGCCAGCTTCACCAGGCGGGTCCCACGGGTGCGCCGCCCCTGTTCGGGGATCTCGTCGGCCCCCATCCGCGTCACCGTGCCCTCGGCGGTGACCAGGGTGATCTCCTCGACCGGCGTGATCTCGAGCGCGCCCACCACCGGTCCGCCCCCGCCGGAGGTGGGGGCCGCCAGCGTACCCAGGCCCCCGCGCTTCTGCAGTGGGAATTCCGAGAGCTGGGTGCGCTTGCCCCATCCCTGCTCGGTCACCGTGAGCACCTGGGCCTCGCGCCGCACCAGGATCATCCCGACCACCCGATCGTCGCCCCGAAGCCCGATCCCCTTCACCCCCTGCGCGGTGCGTCCCATCACCGAGATCTCCTCCTCCTCGAAGCGGATCGCTCGCCCGGCGCGACTCAGGAGCATCACCTCGGCCTGCCCGTTCGAGATCGCCACATCGAGAATCCGGTCGCCCTCCTTCACACCCGCCGCGATGATCCCGCCGGCCCGCGGGTTCGAGAACTCGGTGAGCTCGGTGCGCTTCATGATCCCGCCCTCGGAGAGGAAGACGACTACCTTCTCCGGGTCCTCGAGCTCCTCGACAGCCACCAGCGAGACGATCCGATCCGCTCGGTCCCCCTCGGTGAGCGCGTAGATCGACTGGCCCCGCGACGCCCTCGCCGACTCCGGCACGTCGAGCACCGAGAGGAAGTGGACGTGTCCCCCCTCGGTGAAGGCGAGGATCCACCCCCCGGTCCGCGCGGTGAACACGCGCTCGAGCCAGTCGTCGTCGTAGTTCTCCATGCCGGCGAGCGGCTTTCCGGACTTCACCCGGCGGCGATACAGGTGCATCGGGATCCGCTTGACGAAGCCCTCGTGGCTCACGGTGATCACCACATCCTCGTCGGCGACCGCGGCCTCGACGGGAGCGACGTCCTCCTGGCCGTCTCTCAGGATCTCGGTGCGGCGCTCGTCGCCGAAGCGCTCGACCACCTCGGCGAGCTCCGCGAGCACCACCTCGAGCTGCCGTTCCTCGCTGTCGAGGATCGCCCGCAGCTCCGCGATCGTCTCCTCGAGCACCGCCATCCGCTCCCGGAGCGCCGCCGCCTCGAGCGAGGTGAGCTTGCCCAGGCGCATGTTCAGGATCGCGTCGGACTGGGCGTCCGAGAGCCCGAAGCGCTTCTGCAGCGCCGTCGAGGCCTCGGGCCGGTCCTTCGAATTCCGAATGATGCGGATCACCTCGTCGATGTGATCCAGCGCCAGGAGGAGCCCTTCGAGGATGTGCCGTTCCGCCTCGGCCTTCTCGAGCTGATGGCGCGACCGGCGCACGACCACCTCCATCCGGTGGTCGCGGTACTTCTCGAGGAGGCCCTTGAGGCCGAACTCCTTCGGCTCGCCCTTGTCCAGCGCCAGGAGGATCGCCCCGAAGGTCGACTGCAGGTAGGTCTTCTTGAAGAGGACGGGGAGGGTGGCGGCCGCGTCCGCACCCCGCTTGAGCTCGATCACCAGCCGGAGCCCGTCGCGATCCGACTCGTCGCGCACGTCGGTGACGTCGTCGAGCTGGCCCTTGCGCGAGGCCTTCACGATCTGCTCGATGATCTTCGACTTCGAAACCGCGTAGGGGATCTCGGTCACCACGAGCTGCTCCTTGCCCCCCCGCAGCGCCTCCTTCACGATCTTCGCCCGCATGACCAGTCGCCCCCGGCCCGTCCGGTGCATGTCCTCGATCCCATCGTCGCCGACGATGTAGCCACCGGTCGGGAAGTCGGGACCGGGCACCCGCTCCATCAGCTCCTCGACCGGACATTCGGGGTTCGCGGCCAGGTGCCGGAAGGCGGCCGCGACCTCGCGCAGGTTGTGCGGCGGGATGTTCGTGCTCATCCCGACGGCGATCCCCGACGACCCGTTGACCAGCAGGTTGGGAAGGCGCGAGGGCAGAACCGTCGGCTCCTTGAGCCGGTTGTCGAAGTTCGGCGACCAGTCGACCGTCTCGAGGTCGATGTCCGCCAGCAGTTCGACCGCGAAGGGCGCGAGCCGGGCCTCGGTGTAGCGATAGGCGGCGGCGGAGTCCCCGTCGATCGAGCCGAAATTCCCCTGCCCGTCGACCAGCGGGTACCGAAGCGAGAATTCCTGGACCATCCGCACCATCGCGTCGTAGACCGCGGAGTCCCCGTGCGGATGGAATTTTCCGAGTACTTCTCCGACCACCGATGCGCTCTTCTTGTGCGCGCGGTCGGGCTGGAGCCCCAGCTCGTTCATGGCGTGCAGGATCCGGCGGTGCACCGGTTTGAGCCCATCCCTCACATCGGGAAGCGCTCGCTGCACGATCACGCTCATGGAATAATCGAGGAACGCCTCCCTCATCTCCTCTTCGATGAGACGCGAGAGAATGCGCTCCCGCTTCTGCGCCATGGCCATTCGGACTCCTGGGGATCGAGTGACTTCGGGTCGATGGGTCATGAGACCCGACCGAAGATGACCCGCCGGGGGAGTCGGGGGAAGGGGGGAGCGGAGGGAAAGAGGAGCAGGCTGGGGAGGCTCAGGAGAGCCGGTCGAGCTCCTCTTCGAACTCCTCGGCCATCGTGGGATGGCCGAACCGGTGGGCGGCCTCGATCCCGCGCCGGTAAGCCGCGAGAGCGTCGTCGGTGCGACCGAGCGCGTCGAGTGCCGAGGCGAGCCGCCCCCAGGCGTTGCCCTCGTCGTCGGCCGTCTCCAGATACCTCTGGAGCTCGGTCACCCCGGTCTCGAGATCACCCGAGTTGAGGTATTCGACCGCGAGTCCGAAGCGCAGGCGCGCATCGTCTGGCCGCCGCTCGAGCATGGTCCGAAGGACTTCGATCCGTGACTGGCTCACGGGCTCAGTCGGGGAACCGAAAGGTGTGAAGTAGCTCGCCGTGCGCCGGACGACCGGTGACGACCTCGACCATCGCCTCCATTTCGGCGCCGAGCTCCATGAGTCGGCCCAGAACCGAGAGGGCATGGGCGTAGTCGAAATAGGCCGCGACGGCCTCCTCGGCCGCCGGATGGGTCGCCACGACCATCTCTTCCATGGTGGCCTGGAGGTGGTTGACCACGACCCGGACCCCGCGCTCGGCTTCGCGCTGCTCGGCCAGGGTGTGAAATGACAGGTCTCCGGTGAGACGCGGGAGGAGATCCTCGACATCCCCCCGATCCTGCGAGGGGGCCGCCACCTGACCGGACGTCACCATATCGTCGCCCAGGAACGCGCGGGCGCCGTGGCTCAGCGCCGTGACTTCCTCGTAATTGCAGGTGAGGATCATTGTGCCTCCTCGAAAACGCGGGATCAGCCCGTCGGGGACCTTCATGTACCTACTACCTTTCGGTGTGAAGAAGGTTTCTGCAAGGGCAGGGCCACATTTTCTCAGTAGCGGGGCTCCGCCGTCTCCAGAACCCGGACCGGATCCCCCACCTGGAGCCGACCGGCGCTGTCGTGCACGAGGTTCTGCCCGAAATACACCTTTCCTCGATGTTTTCGGTACTCGGCCAGCGTCCGCAGTGGCTCCACGCCCCGCTCTCCCGACGATTGATCGACCGTGGTGACCGAGCAACGTGCGCATGCCCGCACCCCGACAAAGCCGACGGAGCCGATCCGGATGCGGCGCCAGCGGTCCTCGTCGTGCGCCGCCGGCAGGCCTGTCACCACGATGTTCGGACGGAATCGGTCCATGGGGAGGGGCTCGGTCAATCGGGCATTGAGATCGGCGAGCGAGGCCTCCGACGCCACGAGCAGGGGGTACCCGTCGGCGAACCCCACCCGTCCTCCCGGCGCCCATTGCGGATCGGTCGGCCGGATCGAGGAGTCGGGAAGATACACCACTCGGCAGGGCCGCCGCAGCACGGCCGAGAACCACCGATCGGCTTCGGGGTCGGGCGCGATGGCGGTGACATCGTCACTCCAGATTCGCACGGCCAGCCGCTCGCCGTCGAGATCGACGGCGTTCAGTGGAAGCAGCGGCCCCGGAGACCCCGGGGCGTCGGGGTGGGTGACCCGGAACTCGGGCGCCGCGGAGTTTCCATTCGGGATCGAGGTCCCGAGCAACGCCATGGCGGGAGTGGATCGTTGGCTCAGGAAGACCCCGTCGGGGTCGACCAGCATCCAGCGCCGGTCGCCGACGGGCCCGACCCGGTCGAGCGTCATCTCCGGGACCGAGATCCCCGCAGCGCCCTTGACGGGATACACGCTGAGCACCGACACGCGGGGCGTCATGTCCGATCAGGCCTCGGCGGGACCGCCCGGCGCGAAGACCACCGGGACGCCTTCGGGGCCCTGCGAGGAGCCCTGCCCGGGGAAGCGACGATCGTCCCGCAGTTCCTCGAGCGTCAGGGGAAGCGTCGAAACGAGGTCTCCGTCGATGCGGATCTCGAACTCGTACACGCCGGGCACCTTGAAGGTGATCCCGTCGAGGTTGAGCACGTGCGGTACCCGCGTGATGGCGCCCGAAGCGCCGGGCGGCGCCTCTCCCACGCGCAGAGTGCCGTCGAGCCGCAGGACCTGCTCGCCCTTTGGATCGACCAGGCGGATGTCGGCCTCGTGGCCACCCGCGTCCTCGGGGCCGGCGGCGAGACGCATCACGAGCGCGATCCGGCCGTGCCGCGCCGGAAATTCCCGGGCCCGGATCCGGTCGAAGATTCCAAGAACACTGAGCTTGCCGCCCCCGTCCACGGTGGCGGCATCGGCGATGAGTGCGAAGTCCAGATTCATGTCAGGTCACAATCCATCTTGAGGTTCGAGAGGGACGCCCGCCCTGCGCAGGATCCGGGGACCGAGCACGAAGCCGGCAATCAGATCGACGAGAGCGTGCGCCACCATGCCGGGAAGGATGCTCCCGGTGAGCACCACCGGCACTCCAAGAAGAAAGCCCATGAGCGCGGTGCGCACCACCCCGATCCCACCCTGGTAGGCGTGGAGCCCCCCGAAGGCCAGCGCCGCGATCCCCATCGCGAGCCAGGGGTCGGCGACGAGCAGAAGGAGGGCCGCGGGGACATAGCCGCGATAGGCGATCTCCTCGCCCCATCCCGCGACCAGCGACAGCCCCGCAAAGACCCCCTTCTCACGAGGGGTGCGGGGAAGCAGCTGCAGCAGAATGGGATGCGGCCCTCCATGGATCGCCTTGTCCAGCGGCTCCGTCAGCTTCCCGAGCAGGAGCGCACCGGCGGTGATCGCCACGATCCAACCCACCAACGGCCCGATCTCCAGCCCGACCAGCCCGAGATCGGCCGGCTCGAAGCCCCAGACCCCCAGGCCCAGACCCAGGAGCCCGAGCAGCGAGATCGAGAGGATCGAGCCCAGATAGACCGGGATGCGCTCGAGCACCTCCTCGGTCATCAGGGGGAGCTGCGCCCAGGCGATCGCCGGAAAGGCCACGAGAAACAGGGAGAGGCCGATGGCATCGGGGACCGATAGGTCGGTCGCCACCACGAAGATCGCAACGAGCAGCGCCGTGAGCACGACCCCGATCCGCAACCTGCGCCTCGCGATCCCGGCCCCCGGAGGCGGATCGGGCGACGTATCCCGCCAGGCATCGTGCGACGTATCGGGGGACGCATCCGAGCGTGCATCCGAGCGTGCATCCGAGCGTGCATCCGAGCGCGCATCCGGCGACTCCCGGGCCGATGCGACGTCCGCCTCCTCTTCGGGTTGGAGTCCCGCGAACTCCTCGGTCATCGGGCCTCGATGCTCCGGCCGGTGAGCCCCGAGAGCTCCACTCCCAGCGCCTCCACCCGGCGCAGCACTCCCTCGACATCGCTCCAGCTCGTGCGCGGATTCAGGATGCACAGGCGAAGAGCGTATCGCCCCTCGATCCGCGTCGACGACACCATGGCGTATCCACTCTCGATCAACCGCGCCTGGATCCTCCGGTTCAGCCGGTCGATCGCCTCGGCGTCGCCCCGATCGGACACGAAGCGATACAGGACGATCCCCAGGGTGGCGGGAGAGAGCAGCTCCAGGGTCTCGGAGCTCCGGATCCGGGCCTCGGCGCGCTCGGCCAGCTGGATCCCGTGATCCACCCCGCGCCGGATCGCGTCGAGTCCATGGGTCCTCAGCGTCATCCAGACCTTGAGCGCTCGGAAGCTGCGCGAAAGCTGAACCCCGCGGTTCCCGAAATTCACCTGTTCGTCCCCCAGTTCGGTGTCCTGCAGATACTCGGCCTGCACCCCGAAGACCGACGTGAGCTCACCCGGCTCCCGCGCCATCAGGCATCCACACTCGAAGGGCTGGAAGAGCCACTTGTGGGGGTCCAGGGTGATCGTATCGGCATCTCCGAGTCCGTCGAGCGCCTCCCTGCCCGTGTCGGTGAGCGCCGCGAACCCTCCGAAGGCGGCATCGACGTGCAGACGCACCCCGAGCTCCCGCGCCGTCCGACCCAGCGGCGCGAGAGGATCGACCCGACCCGTGTTCGTGGCCCCCCCATTCGCGCAGACCAGGATCGGCACGCTTCCGGCCCGGCGGTCCTCGGCCACGGCACGACGCATCCGGTCGGGGTCGAGGAGCAGGTCCGGCCCGGTCGGAAGCACGCGGATGCCCTCGGCGGGGATCCCGGCCAGCCGGGCGGCCCGGCGTAGCGACGAGTGCCCCTGATCGGACAGGTAGACCACCGGGGAATCCGGATTGCCCGCGATCTCGCGAGCCATGACCACCGCCATCAGGTTCGCCACCGAGCCCCCGCTCGTGAGAACCCCTTCGGCGCCTTCGGGCATCCCGACCCAGCCCCGGAACCACTCCACCACCTCGAGTTCGACCCGGCTCGGGCCGGCCGACGCCAGCCAGGTGCCCTGAAAGACGTTGAACCCCGTCGCCAGAAAGTCCCCCAGCACCGCCATCCAGCTGGGGGCCGAGGGGATGAAGGCGAAAAAGCGCGGATGATCGATGCGTGCGGCCTGGGGCAGGACCGACTCGATCGCCTCCCGAAGCACCGTATCTGGATCGCCGGGACCCTCGGGTGGCGGTGCGATCGGTCCGAGGCGGGCATCCATCTCGGCTCGCGATCCGCCGCGCCACGCCGGCTCATCGGGCAGGGCGCTCCAGCGGTCCACCAGCGCGTCGACCGCCCGATACCCCAGTTCCCGCATCGCTTCTGGCGAGAGTTGCAGCTCCCCGACGCCGTCGTCGGCCTGATTCATCCTCGGCTCCTTCCGGGAGGTCGTTGACGGCCCCCCTCGCATCATCTAAGGTGTTCGAGGGTCCCGGGCGATGCCACGGGTCCCTCGATCGAATCCGAATCGGTCGGATCCCCGCGACCCTTCGCGAGCGGATCCGGACCTCCCCACACGAAGCCACACGGTAGCGGCAATGGCGAACACGGGACAGACTCGACTCAAGGTCATCGACGCCCTCGATCACCCGCACGGAGGCCGGATTCTGCGCCTTCGACTGCTCGACGGCCCGGCCCCCACGGTTCGCGCGCTGCGGGGGGCCACCCTCAGCGCAACGGGCCCTCGCGGGCAGGAACGCCGGCTTCGCGTCCTCGGGTTTCCGGTCACGGGCGGGAAGGTGTCGGACGGTCGAATCCGGGAGTCCGGCCGGATCGACCTGCACATCGAGGAAGAGGGCGACGGGGTCCCCGTCGACCTCACCTGGGTGATTCAGCCCGACTGAGGATGGCCGGGGGTCAGGGGCGCGCGCCGGGCTCCCCCGGCGGAAGATCTTCGCCGGTTTCGACGGCTTCGGCCGCATCGGCGTACCCCGGCTCGGAGCGCTCGAACACCCGCTCCATCCAACTCCGGAAGTCGGACTCGCGGTCGGGTTCGGCCGCGAAGTGGGCCTCCCGCTCACTGGCGAAGCGCTCCTGCCGCGCCTGAAGCACCAGCTCCCGCAGGAACCCCGCCTCGCGGGCATACAGGATCTCGTCGAGAGGCCCGAAGGCCTGGGTGTCGTATACGGACCGCCCCAGGAGCCACACATCCGCGACCCGGTCCAGAATCGCCAGCTCCAGGTCGAGCCCCTCCTTGTCCAGATCCTCTTCGGGCATCCACGGTTCCAGCTCCGCCGGATCATCCCGCGACGCCATCAACCTCAGGTGCGCGTAGATCAGGTACGGCGCCTCGGCATCGCGCGCCGTCTGCAGAAGAAAGACGATCGCCGTATCCGCATTGATTTCGAAGTCCCGCCACGGATACCCGGGATTCGTGGTCGACTGGAGTCGAATCAGGAAGCTCGGGTTTCGATCGATCTCCTCGCGCTGCACGCGCAGCCAGGAATCGACCTCGGCCATCGTCTCCCGGTCGGTCTGAATCCGCTCACCGGAAAAGATGATGACGGACCGCGGCGTCGGCACCGTCGCCGGACCGGTGGCGCATGCGGTAACCAGAAGGCTGGAGAATACCCCGAGAACCAGAAGTCTGGACGAAGCTTTCATAGAAGGATGAACCGGGTCAGGGATTCGGGGTGAGTAAACTTTTTCTTGCCCGACGGCATCGAACAGTTGTATGTAGTCTCCAATGCCAGGAAAGAGTTCCCGAAGGCCGGAACGTCCGCCCTGAACCACTCTGCTTCCTTCAGGAGAGCCATGCCCAGATTCGCCGAACTCGTCGGTGCGACGCACCTTAATGATCCCGGCCCGGGCGCTCCCATGACCCGAGAGGAGCTCGGGGCGCACGTGGCGCACATGGTCTGGGAGAGTCTGACCGACCTGCTTCTCTCCGACGAATCGAGCCGGCTTTTCTCCGATCTCGGCGTTTCAACCGAAGACGGCGTTCCGAGCGATTCGGCCACCAAGGAACTCCTGATCTATCTGATGTGGGCTCATGTCCGCTCGATCCGCCAGGCCTTTCACCCCAGGGCGAACGGCGATCCGGTCAACGGTGTGCTCGGGGCCCTGCACCGCGCCATCTACGAGGACCTCGAGAAGCGGGGGATCACGGCGGCCGAACTCCCCATCTTCGAGCAGCGGGTGGCGGCCCGCTATTTCGACTATCACCATGCGCTCGAAGAATCTCCGGAAGTGCTGGGCCGCACGGCCGCTCGCCACCTCGGCCGGTCCGACGAGCCCACTCCGGAATCTGCCCGCATCCTGGCGAGCTGGGCCCAGGAGATCTTCCAGCCCCTTCAGGACTTCCTCGAGGAACTCGAGATCATCCCTCCGGAGAGTCCCCGGCCGAAGTAGGCGCCGCCGGCAACTCGTCGAGCAGCGCCACCGCCCGGCGGAGATGCGGGATCGTGATCGACCCTCCCACTACCAGGCCCACCGAGAGGGCCTCGAAGATCTCCTCGTCGCTCCACCCCTCTTCGCGGCAGCGGATCACGTGGTAGCTCACGCAGTCGTCGCACCGCAGCACCAGCGATCCCACGAGGCCCAGGAGCTCCTTGGTCGACGCCCCGAGCGCCCCGTCGCGATACACCCGCTCGTCGAGCGCGAAGAACCGACGGATCTCGAGATTTCCCGCCTCGAGGATCCGCTCGTTCATCCGCTCCCGGAAGGCGCGGAACTCCTCGAGCTCCCCACTCCCGCCGTTCTCGCTCACGACCCGTCTCCCCCGGACCCGCCCCACTTCATGAACTCGAAGGGGCTCCGGCAGTCACGACACCAGTACGAGCTGACCGAGGCGTGACTCCCGAACAGGGAGTGCAGTTCGGTCTCGGTCCCCTCGCAGAAGGGACAACGAGGCCGATCGGGGATCACATCGGGGCGCGCCTCGGGATCCTTCATTCCGGGCTTCCTCATTCGACGAAGAGCGCACGGTTCAGGTCGCCTCGGGCCCGCTCGACCGCCTCCTCGGCGGGATGGCCCGGACCCCGTCCACGCCCCTCGTCCCAGTCGTCGAGCCCGAGCGGCTCGGGCATTTCGACCGAGAGCAGCTCGAGCAGGGGCGAGACCCGCTCCGCGAGCCGGGCTCTCAGCTCCGCGGCCGGCAGGGTCAGCCCGGCCGCTGCGAGCACGCGGTGGCCCTCGTCGTCGGGAGCCAGCACCCGGAGCGTCGGCGCAAGCCACTCCTCGACGGCCCCCTTCAGGCGGCGCGCACCCTCTTCGGAGCCCGCCAGCCGTCGGAACCACGCCTCGGCGAGGGAGCGGTGAAAGGCCTCCTCGCCCAGCATCTTCGAGATCCGACCCTCGATCGGCTCGTACCCCCCCTCCGCCACGGCCCGCAGCGCCACCGCCAGCGCCCCATCGACCACCACCGCGCCCGCGATCACCCGGGCCCAGTCGTCGAAGGGCGCGTCGAGGGCCTCCATCGAGGCGTACTCGGCCGCCTGCCGGTCGTGCTCGAGCGCCACCGGATCGTCGCCGAAGTCCTTGAGCGAAGCATAGAGCAGCCGCGCGTGGCCCCACTCGTCCTGGGCCATCGACGACGCCGCGATACCGGCCTCGATCGAGGGCGCCCCCAGGAGCCAGTCCGAGTACCGGATCCCCAGGATCCGCTTGGAGTCGGCGAGCGACAGGAGGAGCCGGCGAAAGGCGGTGCGAACGGCGTCATCCATCCCGGGGAGTCCGGCCTCGACCCCGCTCACGCGCTCACCTCGTGCGAGGCGGCCGCGAAGGGTCCGTCGGTACGGTTGACCGGGATGATGGCGCTGCGGGGCACGATACACATCTCGAACCAGTTCTCCTCGTCGTAGGTGGTCCAGGCATAGACCCGGGCCATGGCCTCGTCGGGCGCGGTCAGGTAGCCCACGTGCGTCAGCGTGTCTCCGCGGCTCTTCCGGGTGAACACGTCGTAGATGATCTCGTCCATCAGACTCCCACCCCCATCGTCCGAAGTTGCTCACGGCCGCGCCGGGTGATCCGCTCGCGGGTCCACGGCGGATTCCACACCTCGCGGATCTCGACGGCCTCGACCCAGCGCTCGCGCGTCAGCCGGTCCTTCACGTCCTCGCGAATGAATTCCATGCAGGGGCAGGCGGTCGCCGTGAAGGTCAGATCCACCCGCACCCGCCCCTCGTCGAACTCCACCCCGTAGATCAACCCCAGGTCGACCAGGCTGATCGGCAGCTCCGGGTCGAGCACCTCGTGCAGCAGCTCGATCACCGAGGCCTCGGGGTCCCCGGGCGCCTCTTCCATCGGGTCCGACCACAGGTCGCGCCCCCCGGAGGCGTGCGAGGTCACCCGCTTCGGCAGCGCGTCCTCGGGTCTCGGTGCCTCGACCACCGGAAGGGTCACCCCCCCGGGCGAGCGTGTCGTCAGTTCAACCATGCCGACACCTCCGAGCGCGACCGCCGGATCGACTCCACGAAGGTCTGGTTCATGGGCCCCCGACCCTTCCACCGCTTGAACACCTCGTCCCAGCTGATCTGGCCCTCGTCGAAGGCCCAGCGCTTCTGGTCGGGGTCGTACCGGCAGGGGAAGGGAAACTCCAGGTCGAAGCGGTTCAGCGCCTGGTTGAAGTGCGCCGGCACGTCCAGCCCAAGCCGCTCGCACAGGGGCACGGTCGCCGCCATCCAGGTCTGCCGCAGCTGATCGTTGGTCATCCCCTTGAGCTTGTAGTCGAGCTGCCCGGAGTGCCGCTTCATGTCGTCGGGAAGCCCGAACCACTCGATCGTCATGGGAAACATCCAGTCCACGGCCCGCTGCAGCATCTCGCGCGCCTCGCCCCCGGCGTTCGCCAGCCGCCGCATCCAGACCTCGCCGTGCCGCAGGTGGAAGGTCTCTTCCATGTCGATCTTCACCAGCGCCCGCTTCAGCGGCCCGTACGAGGTGTTGTGAAAGACGTCGGAGAGCAGGGTGATCCCGGCCCGATCGTAGAACCCGTTGGCCACCACCAGCTCGGCCCAGTTGTCGAGCGGCTGGTCGAACCCGTACGGATGCTTGAACTCGTGCGGCTCCCGGCCGTACACCAGCGCCTCGCGCGACTCCCCCAGGTCTTCGAGGAGCCGATAGGCGATGTTCGCGTGCGCCAGTTCGTCCTGGATGATCGCGTGCGCCGAAACCTGCGTGTTCGTCGAGGGCGCGTGCCGAGCGGCCATCCAGTAGGCGGGCGCTGAGATCAGCTCGGTGTCGGCCTGCACCGTGAGCTGGACCACGAGCGCCTTGCGGTACCCCTCGGTCATCTCCTCCACCGATTCCACGATGTATCCGTCGTGCACCTTCTCTTTGAGTTCTTCGTCGGTGAAGGGAGCCATGGGTGTTCCTCCGTCTGGGTTCACGGCGCCGCCGGAGCGGGCGCCTCAGAGTCATTCGTTCGAACGCTCGTTCGAATATAAGGGGAGAGGCCGTCGTCCGCACGACCCCATGCCCGCCGGGAGCCCCCTTCGGGAACCCGAAGACCGCCGGCTGCGGGGGATCGACGGTCCGCATGCCGGCCCCCGACAGCCCAGCTTCCGTCTCCCGACAGTCCGCATGCGGCGGCCGTGGGGCCGACCCCGGTGGTTCAGGACACTACAGCCCCAGCGACGACCGGATCAGGGGGCTGATCCGCTCCGGTGTCCAGGGTGGATCGAAGGTCAACTGGACCTTGGCGGTCTCGACGCCCTCGACCCCCAGGATCGCGTCTTCGGCCATCTGCACGATCTGCTCGGCCACCGGGCACATGGGCGAGGTGAGCGAGATGTGCGAGAGCACGTGCGTGCCCTGCACGTCGACGTCGTACACGAGTCCGAGCACCACCAGGTTCAGGTTGAGCTCGGGATCCTTCACGGTCTTCAACGCGTCAAGCACGTCTTTTTCGGTCGCGGCCATGATCTTTGTTTGCCCTCGAGGGTTTGAGGCAGGGAATTCGGGCGGGACACTCGCCTTTGCCCGGATCTCAATGTAACCTCGGGCGGTGCGCACGTTCCGGCCGCCCGACCCCGGATCCGGAATCCGGAATCCCGAACACCAAATCCCGACTGGAGACTGCTCCGATGTCCCGACCGTTCCGACTTGCAGTGAACACCGGGGGTGGCGATGCCCCGGGCCTGAACGCCGTCATCCGCGCCGTGGTCCTCTCGGCCCTGAACCGGGGCTGGGAAGTGGTAGGTATCCGGCGGGGCTACGAAGGGCTCTGGAAGGGCGACGGCCTCATCCCCCTGGACCGGGGCTCGGTGAGGGGCATCACGCACCTCGGGGGCACGATCCTCGGGACCACCAACCGGGGCAACCCGCTGCGCTGGCCCCGCACCATGGCCGACGGCAGCACCGAAGAGGTGGACCGCTCACCCGAGTTGATCGAGGCCTTTCACGAGCACGGCCTCGACGCCCTGATCGCGATCGGGGGAGACGGATCGCTGCGCATCGCCTCGGAGCTGCACGCCCGCGGACTCCCCGTCGTCGGGGTCCCCAAGACGATCGACAACGACCTGGCAGCGACCCGGGTCACCTTCGGCTTTCACACCGCGGTGCAGACCGCGTCGGACGCCATCGACAAGCTGCACTCCACCGCCAAGGCGCACTCTCGTGTCATGGTGGTCGAGCTCATGGGCCGCCACACCGGCTGGATCGCGCTTTACGCCGGTCTGGCGGGCAGCGCGAGCACCATCCTGATCCCCGAGATCCCCTTCGAGATCGAGCGCGTCTGCGAGCGGCTGCGGGCCGAAGTCGACGACGGCCCGGGCTATGCGATCGTCGTGGTCGCCGAGGGCGCCGCTCCGAAGGGGGGAGATCCCTCGATCATCGAACCGGAGCGAGCCGGCAGCTCTTCGCGCTACGGGGGTCTGGCCGAGCGGGTGGCGGGCAAGATCCAGGAGTCCACGGGAATCGAGACCCGGGCGCTCGTCCTGGGACACCTGCAGCGCGGGGGTCAGCCCACGGCGTACGACCGGCTGCTGAGCCTGCGGTTCGGGGTCGCCGCGGTCGACCTGGTCGACCAGGGAAGCTTCGGGTGCATGGTCGCACTCGACCTCGACGAGGTACGGGCGGTGCCGCTGCAGAAGGCGGTCGAGGACCTGAAGCGCGTCCCCGTCGATGGCGACGTGGTCCGCACGGCGCGCCGGCTGGGGATCGATTTCGGGGACTGATCGCGGTGGCCGGGAAGCCCCGGGTGGGGGTCGAACCCTTTCCTCACGGGCACGACGCCCTATTTTCCCCGGAGTCAATCCCGCACACCCCCATGAGGAGTCGACCATGCGCCGTTGGATTCGCAACGCCGCCGTACTCTCCGCAGCGCTCGGCACCGCCGCGCTCGGAACCGCCATCCCGGCCGCGCCGGTCACCGCCCAGGACCACCCGGTCGCGAGCTGGGAGCCCGAGGTCACCCGCGCCCACAGCTTCGAACTCTCGCTCTTCAACTTCATGCGAGGCAACGAGATCGTCGGGCAGTCCCCGTCAAGCATCAACTGGACCGACGACTCGCGCTGGGTCTACTTCCGGTGGCTGCCCCACGGACACGAGTGGGACGCCGACCAGGAGCTCTACCGGATCCCGGCCGCCGGAGGGGAGCCCGAGCTGATCGACGACCCGCTCGTCGCCGACTCGCTCCAGATCACCTTCGCCGGCGGAGCCCTCTCACCCGATCGGCGCCACCGGGCCACCGCCTGGCGCGGTGACCTCTACCTGGTCGATCGCGAGGACCTCTCGGTGCGGCGCCTTACCAACACCCGTGACAACAAGGGGAACGTCTCCTTCTCGGCCGACGGGGAGCGCCTCTACTACAGCCAGAGCGGCCAGATCTTCGCACTCGAGCTGAGCTCGGGTCAGGTCACGCAGCTCACCGACATCCGGAGCGGGAGCGCGTCACAGGACCGGGAGCCCGAGGGCCATCGGGCCTTCCTGCGCGACCAGCAGCTCGAGCTCTTCGAGCACATCCGGCGCCAGGCCGCCCGGCGCGAGGCGCAGGAAGAGGTCCAGGAGCTCCGGCGCGAGGCCGAGATGGTCCAGACCACCTACGTGGGCGACCGGGGCAACCCCGGCGGGTTCGACATCGACCCGCACGGCCGCTACGTCTCGGTGCAGGCATCGCGCTCCGCGTCGAACACCGAGCAGGTGGTCGTGCCGCAGTGGATCACCGAAGACGGCTACACCTCTCCGAACCCGATCCGCACGAAGGTGGGAGATGGGGTCGGACGCACTCAGCTCGGGATTCACGCGATCGGGTCCGACTCGATCCACTGGCTCGAGGTGGGCGACGTGCTCCAGGCGCATGCCATGCTCGAGGAGCCCGCGGGTGCGTGGGAGCCATCCCAGCTCGAGGAGGTGCGCGAGGGAGAGGTCGAGATCCAGTCCGTGCAGTTCCGGGGCTGGAACGACGCCGGCACGTACGGTCTGCTGAACGCCGGTTCGATCGACAACAAGCACCGATGGCTGCTCAGCGTCGAGGCCGCGACCGGCGACCTCACGGTGCTGCACCACCTGGCCGATTCGGCCTGGGTGGCGGGCCCCTGCTCCTTTTGCGTCGGGTGGATCCCGGACTCGGACCGCGCCTACTTCGTGAGCGAGGCGGAGCGGTTCGCGAACCTCTACGCGATCAATGCCGACGGGAGCGACCTGCAGGCGCTCACCTCGGGCAACTGGGAGGTCCATTCGGTCCAGATCCGCGAGCAGCGCGACTACTTCATCCTGCGGACCAACGAGGGCTCCCCCTACTCGCAACACATGTACCGCATGAACTTCGACGGGAGCGACCGGACCCGGATCACCGAGGGACTCGGCAACTTCAACGGGACGATCTCGCCGGATGGAAGCCGGATGGCGGTGGTGCACTCCACGCAGACCCGCCCCCCCGAGCTCTTCATGATGGACTTCGCGCCCGGAGCCGAGATGGCGCAGATCACGACGTCGCCCTCCGAGGAGTTCCTGGAGTTCCCCTGGATCCACGCCGAAATCGTGGAGTTCCCGGCGCAGGACGGGATCGACGTGCCGGCGCGGATCTACCGGCCGTCGGACATGGGGGTCGAGCCGAACGGCGCGGCGGTGCTCTTCGTGCACGGGGCCGGGTACCTGCAGAACGTCCATGAGTGGTGGTCCACCTACTACCGCGAGTACATGTTCCACCACTACCTCGTGGCGCAGGGCTTCACGGTCTTCGACGTGGACTACCGCGGCTCGGCCGGGTATGGACGGGACTGGCGGACCGCGATCTACCGCCACATGGGTGGCGCGGACCTGTCGGACTACGTCGACGCGGTCCGCTACCTCGAGGCCAACGAGGGCGTCGACGCCGGTCGGATCGGGATCTACGGGGGGTCGTACGGGGGCTTCATCACCCTCATGGCCCTGTTCACCGAGCCCGAGTACTTCCACGCCGGTGGAGCGCTGCGCTCGGTGACCGACTGGGCCCACTACAACCAGGGCTACACCTCGAACATCCTCAACCTGCCGCAGGACGACCCCGAAGCGTATGAGCAGTCGTCGCCGATCTACTTCGCCGAGGGACTCGAGGGGCACCTGCTGATGGGGCACCCGATGTACGACACGAACGTCCACTTCTCGGACATCGTGCGTCTCACCCAGCGGCTCATCGAGCTGGGCAAGGAGAACTGGGAGCTCTCGGTCTACCCGACCGAGAACCACGGGATGGTCACCCCGTCGTCGTGGGTCGATCAGTACCGACGGATCTACGAGCTCTTCTACAAGGTGCTCTCTGAGCCGGGCTGCAAGGACGGCACGGGCGTCTGCGAGGTTCCGGCCCACACCGGGGGGGACTGACCCCCGACATCCGAACCACGGGTCGCCACGCGCAAACGGCGTGGCACCCGGATACGAAACGGCCCCGGGGCGAGAACCTTCGCCCCGGGGCCTTCGTTCGTTATGCGACCTCTCCCCGCGTCGCGCCCGATCGGATGGATGGGCGGCGCCGGATCAGCTCCCGAAGAAGTCTCCGATCGCAGCCAGGGCATCGCCCATCGCGAACCAGAGCACGAAGGCGATCACCGGCGGCAGCACCCAGCGGACGAGGAACAGGACCGTCGGGATCACCAGCTTGAAGCCCTCTCCGGCTCCCCGAGCCAGCTCGGCCGCGGTGTCCTCCTTCATGAACCAGCCCACGAAGATCGACATGCCGAGCGCACCGATCACCAGGAAGAGGTCTCCCGCCACCTGATCGACGAGTCCCAGCACGTCGGTGTTGAAGGCCGAGAAGAGCCCGGCCAGCGCAATGAGCACGCCCATTCCGATGGCGGCGTTCTTCCGCGCCATCTTGAACTCGTCGATGATCGACGAGGTGACCACCTCGAGCAGCGAGATCGCCGAGGTGATCGCGCCCACCGCCAGCGCCAGGAAGAAGAGGAGCCCGACCACGCGGCCCGGCCCCCCCATCGCCTCGAAGGCGCCGGGAAGCGCGATGAAGAGGGCGCCGACCGTGCTCTCCGAGACCTGGTCCTGCAGACCGAGGGCGAAGATGACCGGGAACACCACCAGCCCGGCGGCGAAGGCGACCGCGAAGTCGGCGAACGAGATCGTCACCGCCTCCTGATTCAGATCGGTGTCGCGCGAGAGGTACGAGGCGAAGGTGAGCATCGCCCCCATCCCCAGCGAGAGCGAGAAGAAGGCCTGGGCCATCGCCTGGCGGAGCACCGTGGGGTCCAGCAGCTCGTTGAAGTCGGGCATCAGGTAGAAGGCGTACCCCTCGGCCGCGCCCTCAAGGGTGAAGGCCCAGACCGCGAGCCCGAGCACGATCAGGAAGAGGGTCGGCATGAGGATCATCGCCGCCCGCTCGATGCCCTTCTGCACTCCGACCATCACGATCCCGATCGTGAGGACCATGAAGGCGAGGTGCCAGTAGACCGCCGCCGGCCCCTGCGAGATCGCCCCGAAGTGGGCCCCCGGATCGGGAGCGAAGCCCACGGTGGCGGCCTCGGCCGCGTAGCGCAGCGTCCAACCCGCGATTACCGAGTAGTAGGACAGGATCAGGAACCCGGTGACCACGAAGAGCACCCCGAGCGGGACCCACGCCCGGCCGCCCAGGTTCCGGAGCGCCCCAATCGGCGAGAGGTGCGTGCGGCGCCCCACCGTGAGCTCACAGAGCATCAGGGGGACCCCCAGGAGCGCGATCATCGCGATGTAGACCACCACGAAGGCCGCGCCTCCGCCCTCGGCGGCGACGTACGAGAAGCGCCACATGTTGCCCAGCCCCACCGCACTTCCCACCGCGGCCAGGACGAAGCCCCACTTGGTACCGAAAAGCTCCCGGGCGGGTGCGGCGCCGGAAGAGGGATCCGAGGATGACGAGGGTTGACTCAAGACAGGCCTCCGAAAGGGGGGGGAATCGTGATACCCGGAGAAAAGAAGGATCCCGCCCCCCCACCGTCAAGCGCTGATCCGATCGCATGCCGGAAGGATGAGCGTTGCAGCCGACCGACCGACAGCCCATCTTCGGGGCGGCTGAGCGGCTCTTCCCGTCCGCCCCCCCTGTCTCTGTGACCCGATGATTCCATGACCCCATGACCGGATCCATCCTTCTCGTCTACGGGATTCTCGTGGTCACCGTGGTGCTCTTCGTGTCGGAGCGGCTGCGGCTCGACGTGGTGGCGCTGATGGCGCTTCTTGCCCTCACCCTGACCGGAATCCTGAGTCCGGACGAGGCGCTGGCGGGCTTTGCCGATCCGGTGGTGATCATGATCGCGGCCCTCTTCGTGGTGGGAGACGGCCTCTTTCAGACCGGGGTGGCGTCGTCGCTGGGTCGGCTCCCATCCCGGCTTGCGGGCAACAGCGAAACCAAGCTCCTGATCGTGATCATGCTCCTGGTGGCGATCCTGTCGGGCTTCATGAGCTCGACCGGCACCGTGGCGGTCATGCTTCCCGTCGTGATGGGACTGGCCTGGGCCCGTGACATCCCTCCTTCGAAGCTGCTCATCCCACTCTCGGTCGCCTCTCTTCTGGGGGGCATGCTGACGCTGATCGGGACCGCTCCCAACATCGTGGTGAGCAATCATCTCGAGGCGATGGGCCGGGACCCCTTCGGCCTCTTCGCCTTCACCCCGATCGGGATCGCGATGGTGATCGTGGGGATCGCCTTCATGACGCTCGTCGGCCGACGACTCCTCCCGGATCGACCGGCGGTGGGGGCTCCGGCCGGCAAGGACGACCCGTCGGTCGAGGAACTCGCGGGCAGCTGGGGGCTCCCGGCCCAGCTCCATCGCCTGCACGTGCCGCCGGACTCCCCGCTGATCGGCCGCAGCCTGCAGGAGCTCGACTGGGCGGGCTCGCTGGGGCTGACCGTTCTCGAAGTGCTGCGCGAGGCCGGGGAGCGCAGCCGCTTCCGTCCCGGCCGGATGCGAGATCGACGCCGGCGTAAGGCGGACTCCCCCGGCCCCTCATCGACCGAGGACCGTGAGATGGAGCCCGCGCTCGCCGACACCGTCCTGCGCCCCGGCGACCTCCTCCTGGTGCAGGGATCACCCGACGGGGTCGCCCGGCTGGTTTCACGCGGGCACGCCCGACTTGTCGAAAGAACCCGAGAAGGAGACCCCACCGCCGAGGACTCCGGAATCGCCGAAGTGCTCCTCACCCCCCGCTCCCGCCTCCTGGGCAAGACGCTCAAGGAGCTGCTCTTCCGCGATCACTATCAGCTTTCGGTGATCGGGGTGAAGCGAATGGGGGAGCTGCTCGAGGGGGACCTGGGCGATGTGGCCCTCCGCTTCGGCGACACCCTCCTGGTGCAGGGGGAGTGGGAGGCGATCCGCCGCCTGGGGCGCGAGACCCGGAACTTCGTGGTGACGCTTGCCCCGCGGGAGATGGGGCCGGCGCTGCAGCCCCTCGACCGCGCGCCGGTGGCGGTGGCGATCATCGTCGGCATGCTGGGCCTCATGACCTTCGGCGTCGTGCCGGCCGTGACGGCGGTGCTCGTGGCGGCCGTCGCGATGGTGCTCTTTCGCTGCGTGACCGTCGAAGACGCCTATCGCTCGGTGAACTGGGAGAGCGTCGTGCTGATCGCGGGGATCCTGCCGATGGCCACGGCGCTCGAGAACACCGGGGGGATGCAGCTGATCGTCGATCAGCTGGCGAGTGCGATGGAGGGAACCGGGCCGATCCTCCTGCTGGGCGTGCTCTTCGTGCTCACCTCGGTGCTCAGTCAGGTGATCTCCAACACGGCCACCGCCGTGCTCCTGGCACCGATCGCCTTTCAGCTTTCGACCGGGATCGGGGCCAACCCCGAGCCCTTCATGATGACGATCGCGGTGGCGGCCTCGACCGCCTTCGCCACCCCGGTGGCCTCGCCGGTGAACACCCTGGTGCTGGGGCCCGGCGGCTATCGCTTCGGAGACTTCTTCAAGGTGGGGGTGGCGCTTCAGGCGCTGGTGCTGGTGGTTACGGTGGTGCTGGTCCCGGTCCTTTTCCCGTTCTGATCCCAGGCTCTGATCGCCAGTCTGTCCGGTGTTCGGTGGAGAGACCGGCCACCCCGCTCGTCGAGGCAGGCTACCCGCCGATGCGCGACATCTCGACGCGGGGTCGGTCGACCGTCGCCTCGCTGCGAAGCTCGGAGTACCGGTCGGCCCGGCGGCCCCAGATCTGTCGGATGAGCCCGGCGATCTCGGAGTCGGAGAGGCCCTCCCGGAGCGGCTCCTTGAGATCGTGGCCACTCCCCGCGAAGAGACAGGTGAAGAGTTCGCCACTCGCCGTGAGTCGGGCACGGGTGCAGGTCGAGCAGAAGGGCCGGGTGACCGACGAGATGATCCCGATCTCCCCCGCTCCGTCCAGGTAGCGGTAGCGGGTCGCCACCTCGCCCGGATAGTGGGCATCGAGGGGTTCGAGGGGCCAGCGCTCGTGGATCGCGCGGTGGATCGCCCGGGCGGGCACGACGTCGTCGAGGCGCCAGCCGTTCGTGTTGCCCACATCCATGTACTCGATGAAGCGCAGGATATGACCCGTCCCCCGGAAGTGCTCGGCCATCTTCGGGATCTGGTCCTCGTTGGCCCCGCGCTTCACGACCATGTTCACCTTCACCGGGGTCATCCCGGCCCGAGCCGCGGACTCGATCCCGTCGAGCACCCGCTGGACAGGGACCGGCTGGTCGGTCATCGCCCGGAACACGTCGTCGTCGAGGGCGTCGAGACTCACGGTGATCCGGTCGAGGCCGGCGATGGCGAGCGCGTCGGCCTTGTTCGGCAGGAGCGAGGCGTTCGTCGTGAGCGTCAGGTCGTCGATCCCGTCGATGGTCGAGAGCATCCCGACCAGGGTGTCCAGATCCCTGCGCAGGAGGGGCTCTCCCCCGGTGATGCGGACCTTTTCGACGCCCAGGCCGGCGAAGATTCCGACCAGTCGGTGAATCTCCTCGAAGCTCAGGAGCTGCTCGCGGGCCAGGAACTCGAAGTCGGTGCCGAAGACCTCGCGGGGCATGCAGTAGACGCATCGGAAATTGCACCGGTCCGTCACCGACACGCGCAGGTCGCGCAGGGGACGACCCAGCGTGTCCCCCAGCTCGTCGGTGCCCTCCTGCTCGCGCGTCCGGTCGCGCTCCTGGTCGCGCGCGCCGATGGGTCGGTTCATGGGTGCCTCCCGGGCAAATAAGTTCTCCCACAGAGTAATGGATCGAGCCCCCTTCAGAAACGCCCCTTCGCTTGCCGCCCCCCGCCCCGCACCACATACTGAGGGGCTGGACCGCTTCTGATTCGTTCGGGGTTTCACCCGTGTGATACGCCCACCGCAGCCGAAGGTATCCATGTCGCCCTCCAAGGATCTGCTCTCGCGCCCCGTCGAGAAGCGACCGGCCACCCTGAGCATGCCCGGTCGCGTCCTCTTCCTGTCGAACGACGCCCGCGAGGTCGAGGCTCAGCTCTTCGAAGGTGAAGACCTCGAGCTCACCGATGAGCTACGGGAACGGCTGCGGGATCAGATCTCGACCGACGAGATCACCCCCGCATACATCTGCTACTTCTACGACGAGACGCTGGGCGAATTCCCCTACCTGGGACTGCGAACGACCGACCCCGAGACGGGCGAGACCCGCTTTCCGATCAGCCGGGGGAGTGTGAAAGCCGGGGGGTTCGTCTGCTCGGTCGCGGGCAAGCGACGGGGGAAGGGCAGCTCCAGGGAGCAGTCGCCCTACGCCGAGCTGATGGCCGGCATCCGGATCGTGGTGGCGGAGTCGATCGAGCGGATCTACAACGAGAACTGCCAGAACCTGGGGATCCTCACCACCACCGACTTCGGTGTCATCGAACGGATCCGGGCCGGGGAGCCGATCGAGCTCGCCGAATTCACCCGGGGCAAGGACGCGATCACTCGCGAGATCATCGAGTACGGTGGACTCTTCGAGTACAACCTCGCCCGACTGCAGGGCCGGACCTCGGCGCTCCTCCCGGCCAGCCTCGAGTCCGGCCCGCCCCCCGCCGGTTCGACCGAAGCTCCGTCGGCTGCCCAGGATCCCGATGAACTGCGGGAACTCCGAGGCAGTGGCGGAGAGGACACGGACTCCGATCCGGTGGGAAGCCAGGTCGCGGCGACCTCTCAACCGGCCAATCCGGCGGCGATGAACGAGGGTCGGTACGTCGACGCCGGGTCCGACGCGCCTACCGACACGACGGACTCCGAACGCTCCGGTGGGGCCCGGATGACCCCCGGCGTCGCGGGCGCCCGACACCCGATGACGCTCGCCGAAAAAATCTTTGCCCGACACTGGGTGGTCGATGCCGCATCGGACCGGACCGGAGTCCCGCGTGTCGCGCCGGGCGATGCCGGCTTTTTCCGAACCGACATTCGGTTTTCGCACGAGTACGTCACGCCCATGTCGGCGATCTTCTTCGAGGAGAAGGTCGGGCTCGACGGAAAGGTGGTCGACCCCGACAGCGTTCTCTTTTTCCGGGATCACCTCACCTTCCTGCACAAGGCGATGACGCAGGAGCGTATCGAGGAGGGGCTGCTCGATGTGGCCAACCAGCTCGAGGTGAAGCAGCGGGAGTTCGCCGAGCGCCAGGGCATCAAGCTCTACGGCGAGCAGAAGGGACACCGAATGGGGTCCGAGGCGATCTGTCACTCCAAGATTCTCGAAGAGTACGCGGAGCCCGGAATGCTGATCATCGGCTCCGATTCCCATACACCCCATGCGGGCGCGATCGGGGCGGTAGCCTTCGGGGTCGGCACCACGGCGATCTTCAATTCGTGGATCACCAAGGATGTACGGGTGCAGGTCCCGCCCTCGTTCAAGGTCGTGGTCTCGGGCACCCCGGCCCGGAACGTGACCGCCAAGGACTACATGCTCGAGATTCTGCGCCACCCCTACATCCGGGACGGCCACGCGATCGGGCAGATCATCGAGTACGCCGGCTCGGCGGTCGAGGCGCTCTCGGTCGACGAGCGGGCCACGATGACGAACATGGCGGCCGAGGTGGGCGCCTTCACCGGCATCGTGGCGGCCGACGAGAAGGCCGTCGAGTTCATGGTCGAGGAGCGGGGCATGGAGCGGGAGAGGGCCCGTGCCCTCTGCCGGGGAATGGTCTCGGACCCCGGAGCCCAGTACGTGAAGGTGATCGAGATCGATGCCTCGACGATCCGACCCATGGTCGCGCTCCCGGGAGACCCCGGGAACGGCCGATACATCGACGAACTCGAAGGTGACGAGGCGGATGGCGGTCGGGTCCGCATCGACATCGCCTACGCCGGGTCCTGCACCGCAGGCAAGAAGGAGGACATGGACATGTACGCCACGGTCTTCCTTGAAGCCCGCGACCGGCAGGGATTCGGGGTTCACCCCGATGTACGCTGCTACATCCAGTGCGGCTCGATCGAGGTCCGGGAGTACTGCGACCGGAAAGGCTACCTGGCGCTCTTCGAGGAGGCGGGCGCCGAGTTCATCGAGCCGGGCTGTGGGGCGTGCATCAACGCCGGGCCCGGGGTCACCGCTTCGCCCGACGAGGTCTCGGTATCCTCGCAGAACCGGAACTTCCCGGGACGATCGGGCCCCGGCCAGCTCTACCTGGCATCGCCCTATTCGGTGGCGGCCTCGGCCGTGGCGGGGTACGTGACCGACTGGGAGCCCGGGCGCCCGATCAACCGGATCGAGCCGCGAACCGAGATCCCCACTCCACCGGCCACCTCACCCGTCGGAGCCTGAGCGTTGCGCCGACTTGGCATCATCCTCTTCGTCATCTGCGCCGGGGTGGTGGGGCTCGTGTTCGCCGCACTCATCGGTGGATGGTTCTTCGTGCGGAGCTCGCTTCCGCCCCTGTCGGGCGAGCTGACCGCCGAGGGGCTCGTGGCCGAGCTGACGATCAACCGCGATTCGCTGGGCGTTCCGACCATCCGGGCGGCCTCGCTCAGGGACGCGGTCTTCGGGCAGGGGTTCGTCCACGGGCAGGACCGGTTCTTCCAGATGGACCTTCTCCGGCGCCTGGTATCGGGCGAGATGGCCGCACTCGTGGGCGAGCCCGCCCTTTCCTCCGACCGGCAGTTTCGACCGTACGGCTACCGTCGGGCCGCCGAGTTCCACCTGGCCGAGCTCGACCCGGCCGAGCGCGACCTGCTCGAGGCCTACGTCGACGGGGTGAACGCCGGGCTCGCCTCGCTCTCCCGTCTCCCCCCGGAGTACCTCGTGCTGCGGGTGGACCCGGAGCCGTGGCAGCCGGTCGATACGATGCTCAGCTTCCTCTACTTCTATATCGGCCTCTCGACGCACTACCAGTCCGAGCGGCACCTGCGTCCGCTCTACGATGCTCTTCCCGACGAGCTGGCCGACTTCCTGACCCCCGACGCCTCGCGCTTCGACGCCCCGGTGTTCGGCGCCAGCACCGAGGACCCCACCGGCGGCTATGAGCCCGCGGCGATCCCCGGCCCCGATGTGGTCGATCTGCGGAACCGGAGTGCGGCGTCGCCCTGGCCGATACCGGACGCCGTCGCGCTCGATTTCGGTCCTCAGCCCGGGGGATCGAACGCCTGGGCGATCCGGGGTGAAGACGGCTCCACCCTCCTGGCAAACGATCCCCATCTCGCCATCTCGGTGCCCGGAATCTGGTACCGCGTTCAGCTGGAGTGGGGGCAGTCGAGGGTCCTCGGTGTGAGCCCCCCGGGACTCCCCGGCGTCTTCGTCGGAATGTCCCGTACGCTGGCCTGGGGGGTCTCGGCGGCGATCGTGGACCAGACCGACCTGGTCGAGGTCGAACTCGATCCCGACGACCCTCTCCGCTACCGGGTCCCCGGGGGCTGGGATACCCTCGTGGTGCGCGACGAGGAACTGGTCGTCCGAGGGGCTTCGTCGCGCACCCTGCAGACCCGCGAGACCCGCTGGGGCCCGATCCTCTTCACCGGCGACGACGACGTCCCCCTGGCCCTGCGCTCCCCCGCCTTCGATCCCGGCGGGATCACCCTGCGGCAGCTCGCGATTCTCGAGGGCACGGGCATCGAGGACCTCGTTCAGGCGCTGCGCGAACTCGGGGGACCCGGCCTGTCGATCCTGATGGCCGACCGCGAGGGAAAGATCGGTTGGGTCGTGAGCGGTGTCCTTCCTCGCAGAGAGGGCTTCTCGGGGCGCCGACCCGTTTCCTTCGCCACGCCCGGGGTGGGGTGGGCCGGGGTCCGTGACGAGGAGGACCGTCCGGTTCTCATCCTCGATGAGCCGGGCCGGCTCCACACGGCGAATCAGCGACTCCTGCCCCTCCCCGAGTCCCGGGAGCTGTCTCATCTCTGGATGCCGCCCTTCCGCGCGACTCGGATCCACGACGTGACCGGAAGGGAGGCCTTTGGAACCGGGATCGAGGCGAGCCACGACCTCCAACTCGACACCCGGAGTCTCCTCCACGAACCCCTCCGGCAGATCGCGCTCGAGGCGATCCCCGAAGATCCCGAGGATGAGCGCCTGGATTCGCTGCGGGTCTACCTGCGCGACTGGGACGGCAATGCCAGCTCCGGCTCTCCGCACTTTCGAGCCGTGGTGCGATCGGGGAGCCAGATGCTGAACGGGGTGCTCTCTCCACTGCTCGCACCGGTCCGCGTCGAGGCGCCGAGCTTCCGCTACACCTGGGAGCTTTCGCACGAGCCGGCGCTGCGGATCCTCGAGGAGCAGCCGGACCACCTCCTTCCGGCGGGCTATCCGGATTGGGATCGCTACATCCAGGGCCTCCTGCTCCTCGCCTTCGAGACGCTCGAGACCCCCGACGGCGACGGGCTCTCGACCCCGTGGGGCGAGGACAATCGACTCAGCGCCCAGCACCCATTCGGTCAGATCTCACCGGCGCTCGGGCGGTTCCTGAACCTCCCGAGTCATCGACAGCCGGGGTGGAGCGGGACGGTTCGTGCGAGTTCCCCCACGTACGGCCAGAGCTTCCGGATGGTCGCGCGACCCGGTGACTTCCAGACGGCGACCTTTCAGATGCCGGGAGGGCAGAGTGGGCACCTCATGTCTCGATACTATCAGCGCGGCCACTGGGCATGGGCGGACGGCACCCCGGCCCGGCTCGAGCCCGGTCCCTCGGAGTACAGCCTGACGCTTCTCCCGGACCCCTGAGACCGATCGGACCCCGCGGTTCCGGGGAGTGCATCGATTCGATAGAATGAAGCTCCCCTCGACCCGTCTCCTCTTCCCGGCACACCATGCCCGCTCCGACCGACCCCTCGTCCTCGAACCCTGACCCTGCGAGCTATCCCTCGGGCACGACCGAACTGCAGACGCGCGCCATGGGGATCGCCGCCCTCACCTGCATCGGGTTCATGCTGCTCGGAAGCCTTTTGGGGTGGCTCACCACCGCCGAGGTCGACATGGAGTGGTACGAGGGCCTGGTCCGACCAGGCTTTCAGCCCCCGACCGTCCTCACTCTGCTGGTCGCGCTGCTCTACTATCCGCTCTTCTTCGTCCTGATCTACCGGTCGCTCACCCGGCTTCCCAGTACCTCGGAGCGCAAGGCGGCCGTCACGCTCGCGGTGACCGCCATGGCGATCAACACAGCCTGGAATCCCCTCCTGATCGGGTTCCAGGCGCTCGCGCTGGGGGTGATCGGCCATGGGATCCTGCTCGGCGTCGTCGGCCTGCTTGCGGGCTTTCTCTGGCGGCGGGAGCGCCTCAGCGCCATGCTTCTGCTGCCCTACGTGATCTGGGTCGCCTTCGACCTTCTATGGGCTCTCGAGCTGCTGCGTCTGAACCCGTGAGCTGAGCGAGGCCGGTCGCTCGCCGTTCACGCATCATCCTCCGACCGGACCGGATCCCATGAATTCGATGCTCTGGCGCACGGTGCTCGGGACCTTCGCGGGCTACGCCGCGATCTTCGTGTGGACCGTCCTGACCTTCACCCTCTGGTGGTGGGTCCTGGGGCAGGAGATGGCCTTCCACCCGGGCACCGCCGAGGTGACTGGGGCCTGGCTCGCCGGGACTCTACCCCTCAACCTGGTGGGCGCAGTCCTGGGCGGATGGGTCGCGGCTCGGGTCGGGGGCCGTCCAGCGTCGCGCCCGGCCGTGGTCTCGCTCCTACTGGTCCTCGTCATCCTGGGGGTGTGGATGGCGATCACGCAGACCACCGCGTCCGACGAGGCCGTCGTCGCCATCGATCCGGCGTCCGACCTGAGCCCCTTCGAGGCGGCGGCCGTGGCGATCCAGCCCCTATGGATTTCGTGGGTCCTTCCCGCCCTGGGAGGGCTCGGCGTCTGGATGGGTGGGGTGCTCGGACACCCCCGACCCGAGGCGGGCCCGACGGAGCGCCCTTGACCCGAGGGGCCGAACTCCCCCCTTTGCCCGAGATTCGTCCGACCCCACCGCTCCCTCCTGATTCCGATCCGCCTCCATGGCCACGAACCACTACGAGACCACATCACAGAGCGGATGGTTCACCCGCTTCCTGAATTTCGTCGAACGGATGGGCAATCTCCTGCCGCATCCGGTCACCCTCTTCGCCCTCTTCGCCGTTGGCGTGGTGCTTGTGAGCGGGCTCGCGGGACTCTTCGACCTGAGCGTGTCCGATCCGAGGCCCGAGGGAGCGCCCGGCCGGAGCCCGACCGGAGAGATCGTGGCGATCAGCCTCATGAACGGCGACGGACTGCGACGGATCGTCGAGAATCTCGTCGTCAACTTCACCAGCTTCGTCCCCCTCGGCACCGTGCTGGTGGCGATGCTCGGCGTGGGGGTCGCCGAGAAGTCGGGACTCCTCTCGGCCATGATCCGCGGGGTCGTGCTGAAGGCCCCTCCGCACCTGGTCACCGGGGCCGTGGTCTTCGCCGGCGTGATCTCGAACACCGCGTCCGAGATGGGCTACGTGGTCCTGATCCCCCTGGCCGCCGTCATCTTCCACGCACTGGGACGCCACCCCTTCGCCGGGCTCGCCGCGGCCTTTGCCGGGGTCTCGGCGGGCTACAGCGCGAACCTTCTGATCGGCACCGTCGACCCGCTCCTGGCCGGACTCACCGAAGAGGCCGCCCGGATCATCGACCCCGAATACACGGTCCACCCCGCCGTGAACTGGTACTTCATGATCGTCAGCACCTTCGTGGTGACCGGCGTGGGCTGGTGGGTGACCGCACGGATCGTGGAGCCCAAGCTCGGCCTCTACGATGACACCCACGCGGACCACGACGCCATCGGAGAGACCTCGACCGATCCGCTCAGCCGCCGGGAAGTCCAGGGGCTCTGGGCCGCGGGCGCGGCAGCCCTCTTCCTGACGGGGCTCCTCCTCCTGGCGGTCGTTCCCGAATGGGGTGTGCTGCGGAACCCTGAAACCCAGGACGTCCTGAACTCGCCCTTCCTGCGCGGAATGGTCGCGCTGATCTTCGTGTTCTTCTTCATTCCGGGCTTCGTCTACGGCTGGGTCGCAGGCACCATGCGCTCGGATCGCGAGGTGGTCGAGGGCATGTCCTCGGCGATGAGCACCATGGGCCTCTACATCGTCCTGGTCTTCTTCGCCGCGCAGTTCGTGAGCTTCTTCGGCTGGACGAACCTGGGCAGCATCACGGCGGTCGTGGGCGCCGATGTGCTCCAGACCATCGGGCTGACCAACCCCCTGGTCTTCATCCCCTTCATCCTGATGTGCTGCCTCGTGAACCTGGCCCTGGGCAGCGCGTCGGCACAGTGGGCGATCACCGCCCCGATCTTCGTGCCGATGCTCATGCTGATCGGGTACTCGCCCGAGGTGATCCAGGCGGCGTATCGGATCGGGGATTCGAGCACGAACATCATCACCCCGATGATGTCCTACTTCGGGCTGATTCTCGCCTTCGCCGCCCGCTACGACACGAAGCTGGGGATCGGAACCCTTGTCGCCATCATGCTGCCCTACACGATCTTCTTCCTGATCTTCTGGGTGGCCACCTTCTACCTCTGGGTCTTCGGCTTCGGCCTCCCCGTCGGCCCGGCGGCCCCGACCTACTATCCGGCGGGCTGAATGATCAGCGGGGGCAGGGGGAGTTCCAGGCTCTCGGCAACGGCTCGCAGGAGTTCCGCCTCTTCCACACGGAGGACGCCGTCGGCCAGGGTCACCGCCGCGGCGGCCTCGAGCACCCGGCGCCGGAGCTCGAGCGAGCCCCGCTCGAGACGGTCGAGGGCCTGGTCCAGGTCGGTGAGCCCCACGGCCGCCTGTCCGGCGAGGCTGAGCTCGCCAGTATCGGATTCGACGGCCTGAAGGCCCTCGCCGAAGGCGTGCCGGGCCTCGTCTTCATGGTCGGCCCCCGACCACGCCAGCGCTGAAAGCAGGATCCGGAGCTCACTGCGGACCGCCTTGAGCGAGGTAGCCCCACCCCCGCCGCGCGCCGGACGCTCCCGGCCGATGGCGATGTGCTTCCACAGGATGTGCATCAGGGCGAAGTCAAAGGAGCGCACCGAACCGTCGGCTCGAACGACCTCTTCGGCCCCCGACCGGAACGCCGCAGCGGCCTCGTCATCGAGTCGACCCAGCACCGGCAGGGCCAGGTCCACGAGTGCCAGTCGAGCTTCGGGCGCGATGCCGTCGACCAGCGGCTCCAGCTCCTCGATCCGCTCCAGCACCGCCCCATCCGTGACCCGTCGACGCGCGTCCTGACTCCGGGCGTCGTCACCCCCGAGCAGGACGAGCATGGCCGCCTGCGCTCCCACCGGCTCGTGGACCGCCTCGCGAAAGCTCTCGGGAACCCGATCGAGGATCGCACCCGCCCGCGCCACGTGCTCCGGGCGTGGATCTCCCACGGAGCCGAGCAGGAAGGCGGCGGCCGCGAGGCCGGTGAGGCCCTCGGGCCCGAACCCCTCGCCGCCACCGAACCCTCCGAATCCGCCGGGCGCGTCCCCACCCTCCCCCGCGCCCTTCTCCGATCGGGAGCGCTCCAGGCGGTCGCGTCGTGGCTTCACGTCGAAGCTGCCGTTCCACGAGGGGTCGATCCGGCGGATCCGATCCTCGAGCGGCGGATGGGTGGCCGTGGCCTGCGATAGCGCCGATCCCAAGCCGTTGGCGAAAAACAGGTGGCTCAGTTCCTCGGCATGGTGGTCCTTGATGCGGGCCTTCTGGGGGTGCGCCCCGATGCGCTGGAGCGCGCCGGCGATCCCCCTGGGGTTCCGGGTGTACTGCACGGCCGCCGCGTCCGCCAGGTACTCGCGCTGCCGCGAGACCGCCGCCTTGATCAGCTTTCCGAAGAAGACCCCGATGTAGCCGACCAGGATCAGGCTGAGCCCCAGCGCAAGCGACATCGCCACCCCGCTCCCCTGCTTGCCGCCCCCCCCGCGGGAGGCTCCGACCATGATCCCGCGGCGGGTCCCTCCGCGAAGGATGCCGCGTCCCACCACGGTGAGCAGGAGGATGCCGAAGAGGAGCCCGATCAGCCGCACGTTCAGGCGCATGTCACCATTGAGGATGTGGCTGAACTCGTGGGCGACCACCCCCTGCAGCTCGTCGCGCGTCAGGTTCTCGAGGGTGCCCCGGGTCACCGCGACCGCGGCATCGTGGATCCCGTACCCTGCGGCGAAGGCGTTGATCGACTCCTCGTGGTCCATGACGTAGATGGCGGGAACCGGCATCCCCGAGGCCACCGACATCTCCTCGACCACGTTGACGAGCTGCCGCTCATCCGGGTCGGTGGTGGCCGGATCGATGCGGCGGCCCCCCAGCATCTCGGCCACGGCCGGCCCACCCTTGCGCAGCTGGGCCGTGCGAAAGAAGCTCCCTCCCCCGATCAATGCGCCGGTGCCCAGCGCCACGATCGCGAAGGCGCCGAAATCGAGCCCGGCACTCGTCCCGAGGGTGACCCCCCCGGCGATCATGAGCACGATGTAGACGGCCACGATGATCCCGAAGACCGCCGCCCCGAACAGCCCCACCAGGAGGAGCGAGCGCTTCTTCGCATCCTCCTGGGCCTGAAAGAAATTCATGCGTCCACCCGGATCACTGTTCGGTTTCGCTCGAGTGCCATCACCGGTTCAGCCCCGGCGTCAATCGAAGGAGATCTTGGGGGCCTCGCGCTCCGACTCGATCTCGATCTCGAAGAGCTCCGCACGACTGAAGTTGAAGGCGTTGGCGACGATGTTGGTCGGCACCGTCTCGCGAGCCGTATTGTACTGCATGACCGCGTCGTTGTAGGCCTGCCGGGCAAAGGCCACCCGATTCTCGGTCGTCGATAGCTCCTCCTGCAGCGAGAGCATGTTCTCGTTCGCCTTCAGGTCCGGATAGGACTCCGAAAGGGCGAAGAAGCGCCCCATCGTGCCGGTAAGCGCCGCCTCGGCACCAAGGAGGCCTTTCATGGCCTCGGGATCGCCCGGGTTCGCCGCCGCCTTCTTCTCGGCCTGGCTCGCCTGGTTCCGGGCCTGGATCACGGCTTCGAGCGTTTCACGCTCGTGCTTCATGTATCCCTTGGCGATCTCGACCAGGTTCGGAATCAGGTCGTAGCGGCGCTTGAGCTGAACATCGATCTGCGCGAAGGCGTTGCGAAACCGCTCTCGCAGTTTCACCAGCCGGTTGTACATGCTGATCAGGAAGAAGGCCAGAAGGCCCATCATGATCAGAAGAATGATCAGGATCGTCAGTGCCATGGGGTTCTCCGTTGTGCGAGCCAGATGTCGAGCTTCCGGACGGGTGACCGCCGGGGGGGACTGCCGGACGAGCAGAAGATGGGTCCTCGGGGGCGCCACTGCAATGAAGGCCTCGCCGAAACCCGGTCGAGACGGGCGGTCCCGAGAGCTCTCCGGCTTGCCGGGTCGAGGGCCCCCACCTACTCTGGCCTTCGTCCCTCGTCGCCCTCCTCCCCGATCTACAGCGAGAGTCGCATGCGTCGACCGCCAATCCGGTCCCGGATCCCCGGCCTGATCCTCCTCGTCCTGCTGGGCGGCCTTGCCGCCTGCGATGCACCCTATGATACGGTCATCCTCGGTGGAACCATCATCGACGGCTCGGGCGGGGAACCCTTCGAGGCGGATCTCGGAATCCGGGGAGACCGGATCGAGGCGATCGGCTCGCTCTCGCGGGCGCGGGCCGACCGGGTGATCGACGCCACCGCCCTCTACCTGGCGCCGGGCTTCATCGACCTGCACTCGCACGCCGAGGCGGCTCTGCGCGACGAGGAGCGCAGCGTCGTCGAGCCCCTCGTCGCCCAGGGGATCACGACCGTAGTGGTCAATGCCGACGGACGCAGCCCGGCGGATCTGGTCGAGCAGCGCAACGAGTTCCTGGAGCATGGTCTGGGGGTCAACGTCGCCCAGCTCGTGGGCCACAACACTGCGCGCACCCGGGCCATGGACGGGAGCCACGACCGCGCCCCCACCCCCGAGGAGCTCGACGAGATGCGGGCCATGATCCGGGCCGGAATGGAGGCCGGCGCCTTCGGCCTCTCGACCGGACTCTTCTACACCCCGAGCAGCTATTCCGAGACCGACGAGGTGATCGCGCTGGCCGAGGTGGCCGCCGAATTCGGAGGCATGCACTCGAGCCACATCCGCGACGAATCCGACTACACCGTCGGGGTTGTCAACGCCGTGCAGGAGATCATCGACATCACCCGCGCCACCGGGGTGGTGGGGATCGTGAGCCACATCAAGGCGCTCGGCCCGAACGTCTGGGGGGACTCCGAGGAGATCGTGGCCCGGATCCAGGCGGCGCGCGATGAAGGCCTCCCCGTATGGGCGGACCAGTATCCCTACGCGGCGTCGCAGACCAGCATGGTCGCCGCACTCTTTCCCGCCTGGTCCCGAGCCGAGGGAGACGGAGGCCTGAGGGGGCGTCTCGACGATCCGGTCCTGGCCGAGCGGATCCGCGCCGAGATCGCCGAGAACCTGGTGCGGCGCGGCGGGGCGGATCGACTGCAGTTCACCGGGGGCGAGTACATGGGACGCACCCTGCAGGACTACGCCGATGACCACGGGATGGACGGGGTCGAGGCGGCGATCGACATCGTCCGCATCGAGGCGCCCACCGGCGTGGTCTCGCACAACATGAACGACGACGACATCGTGCGGATCATGCGCCAGCCCTGGACCGCGACCTCGACCGACGGAGTCCTGCCCGTCTTCGGCGAGGGGATGCCGCACCCGCGCGGCTATGGGGCCTTCGCCCGGAAGATCCGCAAGTACGTGGTCGAGGAGGGCGCGATCGAACTGCCCTTCGCGATTCGGAGCATGACCGCCGTGGGCGCCGAGGCGATGGGATTCGAAGATAGGGGCCGGCTCGAGGTCGGGGGGTTCGCCGACGTGGTGGTCTTCGATCTCGAGGCCGTGAACGACCCGGCGACCTACATGGAGCCCCATCAGCTCTCGGAGGGCATGGTCTGGGTGCTGGTCAACGGGGTGCCCGTCATCGAGGGCGGGGTCTTCAGCGGTGCGGTGCCCGGCCGGGTGCTCCTGCGCGACGGGAGCGATGCGAGGAGCGACCGGGGAGACGACCCGCGATGATCGGACACCTCATGAGATACTCCCGGCTGCGGTCTGCCTTCGCTCGGGCCGGGTGCCTGGCGGCGCTTCTCGTGCTCTGGCCCCACCTGGGTGAAGCGCCGGGAGGACACCTGCAGGCGCAGGTCTCCGTCGCGGGGCAGCTCGAGACCCGGAGCTACCACTTCGAGCCCACCGGAGAGGAGATGGAGTATGCCCTCTTCGTGCCCGGAGCCCATGACGGCGACTCCGAGCTCCCCCTCCTCGTCCTCCTGCACGGATTGGGCTCCACCCCGGGGCAGGTCATGCGATACGAGGGCATCCTGGAAGAGGCGGAGGCGCGGGGCTACCTCGTGGTCGCCCCCATGGGGTACAACCGACGGGGGTGGTATGGGAGCGTCGGACCGGGTCGCGAGGCCCGACTGGGGGCACGCCCGGAAGACCCCGAAAACCTGGGGGAGCTCAGCGAACTCGACGTGATGGACGTCCTGGAGCGGACCCTCGAGGAGTTTCCCGTCGATCGCGACCGGATCTTCCTGATGGGCCACTCCATGGGTGGGGGAGGCACCCTGCACCTGGCCATGACCTACCCCGACATCTGGGCCGGTCTCGCTCCGGTGGCCCCGGCGATCTACTCCGACCCGACCGAGGGGGCCAGGGCCATCCGCCACCTTCCCGTCATCCTCCTGCAGGGAACCGACGACGACCTGGTGCCGGTGACCATCGCCCGGGCCTGGGCGGAGGCCATGGCGGAGCTCGACATGAACGTCCGCTACATCGAGGTCGAGGGTGGGGACCATACGGCCATCATTTCGCGCACCCCGGCGCACGTGCGGGCCATATTCGACTTCTTCGACGGCATCGAAACCCCCTGACTCCACCCGGATGCTCCCGTGCGGCGGGAGCGACGTTGAGGAGCCACATGAGCGACGACCCACAGTGACCGACCCGATCCCGAGTGACCGGACGCTGATCCTCGACCGGATCGAGGACGGGGCCTTCGCGGTCCTCGTCGGCGCAGAGGAGCGCGAACTGGTGGTTCCGGTGGAATGGCTCCCCGGGGAGGCCTCCGAGGGCGATGTACTGAGGGCCGAGCCTGGCCCCGATGGAGGGATCCGCTTCCGGCTCGACACCGACGCGACGAGGGCGCGGCTGGAGCGGATGCGGGAGCTGAGGGATTCGATCCCGCGTGGGCCGGCGGGGGATCTCGACCTTTGAGCGTTCGTCACATGGGCAGGCTGGTCCTGCTTCTGGCGCTTGGTCTGGGTGCGTGCGCCGCGCCTCCGCCCCCGACCCCCGCCGAACGCCCCAGCGAGCCGGCCGGCGAGCTCGAGATCTTCGTCCTGGACGTCGGCCAGGGGGACGCGATCCTGATCCGCACCCCCGAGGGACGTACCATACTGTACGATGGGGGCCCCTCGCGTACCGCGGCCCTCGACCACCTGCGCGAACTCGGGGTGGAGTCGCTCGACCTGGTGGTGGCCTCGCACCCGCACGCCGATCACATCGGGGGGCTGGCCGCGGTGATCGAGGCCTACCGGCCCCCTTCGGTCCTGGACAACGGCCTCCCCCACACCACGCAGACCTACGAGCGATACCTGACGGCGGTGCGCGAGGCGGGGAGCCGCCTGCTCGAGCCCGAGGCCCGGACGCTCACCCTGGGGTCGGTCACCCTCGATGTCCTCCCTCCCCCGGGAGTCGCGTCGTGGGGCCTCAACGACAATTCGGTCGGGATCGTGGTCCGGTTCGGTGAGTTCCGCATGACCCTGGGGGGCGACGCCGAGGAACGCCAATGGGCGTGGTGGCTCGACGAGGGTCACGTTCCCGAGGGACCGGTCGAGATCCACAAGGCCAGCCATCACGGTTCGCGAAACGGCGACACCGCCGGTGCGATCAGCCGCCTCGGCCCTCGGACGGTCGTGATCGGTGTCGGAGCCGGGAACCAGTTCGGACACCCGCACGAAGAGGCCCTCGCGCTCTACCGCGGGGTCGGAGCCACCATTCTGCGCACCGATCGAGACGGAACGGTGTCGATCACCGCGACCTCGGACGGACAGTTCCGCGTGACGACCGAGGACGCCTCGCTTTCGCATCGGGACCCATCGGGGTACGATTCAAGTGAATCGATCCCGCCGAAAGGAGACGACCATGCGCTACGGGGCTTCACGAATCACTGGAGCTGCTTTCACCGTGCTGGTTCTGGCCGCAGGGGCGGGCCTGATCGAGGGCGGCATCGATGACGGGACGGACTCCGTCAGGGCCTCGGGGCACGCCGTGCCGGACACGACCTTCCGGGTGGTGCCGGACGAGAGCCTCGTAGCGGTGGTCACCCGACGCGCAGGGCCGGCCGCCCGGCTCGCCCACGATCACCTGGTCCACGCCGAACGCTTCGAGACGCGACTCACTTTCGACCCGGACCACCCGACCGAGGCGCGCTTCGAGCTCGAGTTGGACGTGGTCGATCTCGCCATCGATGACCCCGACGCGCGCACCCGGGTGCAGGATCGACTGGTGGAGCTGGCGATTCTCGACGAGCCCTTTCAGGAGATCAGCGAGAGTCAGCGCGAGGACGTCCGCGAAGAGATGCTCGACCCGGATCAGCTCGGAGCCGACGAGTACCCACGCATCCGACTCCGGACGGGCCGTATCGAGGATACGGGATCCGGCGACCACCCCTTCCGGATCGAGGTCGACGTCGAGCTCCGAGACCAAATCGTCACGGTGGAGTTTTCGGCTCGGATCGTAGACTCGGGTGACAACCGCATCCGGATCGAGGCGATGGGAGACGCCCGCTTCACGGACTTCGGGATCGAGCCCTATCGCGCCTTTCTCGGTGCCGTGCAGAACCGCGACGAATTCCACTTCTACCTGGACCTGGTGGCCGAACGGCGAGACTGAGCCGGCGGGGACCTGTGGTCCCCGGTCAACCCGCCGAGCAGTGCACCGCCAGGGAAAAGTCGCCGGTCAGCGGATCGCCGTATGCATCCGGCTCACCCCAATCCGATGCCTGGAGTTCTCCGGCGGCCGTGGCCCGCAGCCCGTCCTCGGCCACTCGGATCGCCGGCATTTCCCCTCCGCCCATGCGATGGGAGACCTCGTCGCCGGCAGCGGGTCGAAGGAGGTGCATGCGGGACCAGGCCGTCTCCTCGATCTGTTGCAGACTGCCCCCTTCATCCGCCCGGATCCTCAGGGTGACCTGGTCGACCTCGTGGCCATGGCTACGGTTCCAGAAGAACTCGTCGTACATCACGAGCCGGCCCAGGTCGAAGGTCATACGCCGACCATCGTCGGTGGTCCACTGCCAGCTGGAGGCCGTGAAGCGGTCCTGGTTCGCGCCCTCACTCTGACGCATCCCCCAGCCGCAGGGCTCGTCCAGACGGCCCTCGAAGACCTCGCCTGCGACCTCGAGACGGAACTGACCCGGAGGGGGCACGACGATGTCGTGAAGGCCTTCGGCCAGAAAGGCGCTGGGGATGGGCTCCGCTTCATTGGCCGGCTCAGGGGTGGCCGCAGGACCCGGCTCTCCCGTCGGCTCGAGTGCATCGCCTGCCGGATCCCCGCAGGCCACCAGCAACAGAATGCAGAGAACGAGCAGGGGGGCGCTTCGGCGGAAGATCTCTGGCGACATCTGATCCCTCCTGGACGACGACGGAACGGGGTACCGGACCCAGTTCGGCTGTGGCGGCTTTCAGAACGGCCGGCGCGGTTCGATGGGAACAGTGCCGAAGGTCGGAAGCGGCCTCCCGACAGCCACGGCACCGACCTCCCTTCTACCTACGGACCCGAAGCGGCCAGCCCGCCATACCCGTGCGATCCGCCTCCCCCATCCCCTCGCCAACCCCCGGCCGATGGGTGTTTGGATCTCATGTGTATCGCCTGTACCTTTCCTCATCGGCAGCGAAGGGAGTCGCCCCAATCCGTGCAGCCTGGGTGGTGGAGTGTCGCACGCGACGTTCGCCACCGACGCCCTGGGAGCGCTGGATGATCCAGATCGCAATCATCGAGGACAACCGCCTCGTTCGTGAAGGGCTCACCCGCAAGCTGAATGAGCAGCCCGGGTTCGAGGTCACCTACTCTGCCGCGCGAGGGAGTATCGACGCCCTCAGGGAAGCAGCCCCGCGGGTATTGCTTCTGGATGCCGGCCTGGAAGTTGTGGACAGTCTGGAGCTCGCCGAGCGGGTACGAGACGGGCTTCCCGAAACCCCGGTCATCGTCATGGACCTGCTTCCGATCCATGAGGAGTTGGTCGAGTTCGTCACCGTGGGTGTGGCCGGCTTCGTCCTGAAGGACGCCACCCTCGAAGAGCTCCTCGCCACCATCCGGTCGGTGGCCGGTGGACGGACCATCCTCCCTCCCGAAATGGCCTCGACCCTGTTCTCCCAGATCGTGCAGGAAGCGGTCCTCCGGGACTCGGACGAACTCGGCGAGGCCACCGATCTGACCCCTCGGGAGCGCAACGTGGTCGGCCTGATCGGCGAAGGGATGAGCAACAAGGCCATCGCGAAGTCCCTCGGGATCTCCCCGAACACGGTCAAGAGCCATGTTCGTAACGTGATGGAAAAACTCGCGCTCCACAGCCGCCTCCAGATCGCCGCATACCTCCACAAGGGCCCCGACGAATCGGTCGAGTAGGACCACCCGCCTCCTTCCTCCCCCCACCCATTTGTGGGATGGTTGCCCCCGGGGGGTTCCACTACAGTCCGTGTATGCCTGCGCGAGCACACCCGTGACGCACATGGCAGCCGATCTCGGATGCAAATCCGGGAGAGGTGAACCTCGAGACGAATCGACGCCTCGAGGCCAGACTCAGGTCACTGGGGATCAGGTTCCAGATCTCCGTTCCGACGCCGCTCCATGACGGGTTTGAGCCGGGGGATCCCTGAGCGCCGGAAGGCGTCCACGCCTCGCAAACGACCTCGATCGAGCGTTTCGCTCTCTCCACGTCGGGCTCTCCCAGGGCTCCCTCATCCATCGTCGAACGTCGTCGACATGTTCGTTTACTCCATGAATCAGAACCTCCCCCCCCAAACGAAGTAGCCCATTCGGGTGCCTCGCGGCGCCAGCGGTGCATCGCTCTTATATACCTCGATGAGCGGATATAGAGACAAGTCCGCTTCCGCGAGATTTAGGGACTAGCGAATTGGCCGACCCATACATCCTGGTCCGGCCGCTCAGCTCTCCAAGACCGATGTACGACACCCAATGATTCAGGAGAATCTACGTGAAGATCCCAACGATGAAACGCATGCCACGAGCGCTGCGTCCCCCTTTCCCGGCCATCCGGTGGATCGTCGCGGCAGCACTCGTAACCCTGACATCCGTAGCCTGTGATGTGCACTCGCCCGTTGGCCCCGGTGAGATTGCGAGCCTCACCCTGACACCCACCCAGACCACGATGGCGATCCACGGCACCCAGCAGCTCACCGCGCGGGCCTTCGACGCCGAAGGAAGAGAGGTCACGATCAGTGGATCCGGGGCGACCTCTTCCGCCCTCTGGGAGATGGTGAACGGCGGAGGCACGGTCGACGATGAGGGATACTTCCGAGCGGGAACCCAGCTCGGGACCTACGCAAACACGGTCCGGGTGAGCCATGGGGGGCTGGAGGCCTTCGCCTCGTTCACCATCATCGCCGGTCCGGCCGCCGCGATCGTGGTCACCCCGAACCCGGATACGTTGGGAATCGGTATGAACCGGCAGTTCACCGCTACAGCCGTGGATGCGGGAGGCAATCCCGTTCCCGTCACGCCCACCTGGACCGTGGTCAACGGTGGTGGAGCGATCGACTCCGGTTCGGGAGCATTCACCGCGGGGACCATGGCGGGAACCTTCACCAACACCGTGCAGGCGTCGAGCGGCAACCTTTCGGGATTCGCGACGGTCACGGTCGTGCCCGGCCCGGCCGCAACCCTGACGGTGTCTCCGGACCCACACTTCATGCCCATCAACGGGGTTCAGCAGTTCACGGCCACGGCCGTGGATGCATCAGGGAACGCCGTTCCGGTCACGCCCACCTGGACCGTGCTCAATGGCGGTGGAGCGATCAACGCCTCGACCGGGGTGTTTACCGCCGGAACCGGACTGGGAACCTTCGACAACACGGTTCGGGCCACGAGCGGTAGTCTCTCGGGATCTGCAACCGTCACGGTCATGGCCGGTCCAGCCGTCGGCATCACGGTGACCCCGGACCCGGCGACGACTGCGATCAGCGGAACGCAGCAGTTCACGGCCACGGCCGTGGATGCAGGAGGAAATCCCGTCTCGATCAGCCCTGCCTGGTCGGTTGAGAATGGTGGCGGCACGATCAATGGCTCCACCGGGGTCTTCACCGCAGGAAACACGACCGGCACCTTCACCAATACTATCCGTGCCACGAGTGACGGCGTGTTCGGTTCCGCGACCGTCACCGTGACGACCGGTGCGGCCGCGATGATCACCGTTTCGCCAGACCCGGCGTCGGTTGAAGTTGGAAATACCCAGCAGTTCACCGCCATGGCCGAGGATGCGAGCGGCAATCCGGTTTCGATCACACCCGTATGGTCGGTCGAGAATGGCGGGGGCGAGATCGACTCCGCAACCGGAGTGTTCACCGCCGGGACGACGACGGGCACCTTCACCAATACGGTAACGGCGACCAGCGGCAGCCTTTCAGGGACCGCGACGGTTGAAGTGGACGCCGCACCGCCGGCGTCGGCCAACTTCCGTCTGCTGACCCTGGATGAGCTGAGTTGTACCGGAGGATCCATCACCGGAGACGTGGGCTTCGCCGCCTCCTCCGGGACCTTCACCGACTCATCGTGCGACCTCACGGGGAACCTGCATGAAGCGACTACGGAGGCAATCGCCGCATACGACGAGTTCTCCGACCTGTATGCGGCTCTGGAACCGGTCGCGTGTGACCAGGTGCTGACCGGCACCCTCGCGGGTCAAAGCCTCGATCCCGGCGTCTACTGCTTCGACTCCGCAGCGACCCTCACGGGCCTGCTCACGCTGAACGGTGCCGAAACCGATACCTGGCTCTTCAAGATCGGCACCACGGGAACCGGCGCACTCACGGGCACCTCGTTCGACGTGGTCATGGCTGGCGGGGCCGAGGCGTGCAACGTGACGTGGTGGGTCCGGGACGGTGTGGCGATGACCGACTCCACCCTCAAGGGAATTGTTCTTGGGGGTCCGAGCGCGTCGGACGTCACCTTCACCCGGGGAACGTTCGACGG
>REBS01000166.1 GCA_007692605.1 Gemmatimonadales bacterium | reverse complement strand
GGGCGATCTCGCGCAGTTCGCGGTAGAGGATCGCGACGAGTTCGTCCGTGGCCTCGCGGTCGCCCGCCTCCAGCTTCTTCAGGAGGTGCAGTACGGTTTCGGGAGACCGGGCGTCCCCGGGGTTTCCTTCGGGCATGGGTTGGTCGGGTGCAGTGGTCAGGGTGCGGTGATCCGGGCGGGAGTCGCTTCGGACCGTCGCTCGCGCGACCGCCCGAGAGGCTCAACGTATGCCCTCGTCTCCGTCGCGGGCAACCGGCCGCCCCCCTCCGTGTCGTGCCCCGCCGGGAAACCGTGTAAGGGGGGATGAAGGGGATCGAAGGTTGGGGATCTGCCCCGTTCGGGGTGGGTCCCGGTCCCCTCGTCCATACCACCCGAACGCGCCGGATCGAGCGGCGCAAGGAGAGAATCATGAGAAACTGCAAGGAAGTGGCGATCCTCCTGCTCTGGGTCCCGATGCTCGCCGGATGCGAAGGGAGCCCCTTGAGCGCAGATGATGTCATGCCCGTCCAGGGGAGCGTGGTGCACTACCTCAGCACCGCCGTGGTCCACTCCGAGGAGCCCACCGAGAACGGACTGATCCAGCGGAGCACCGAGATCGTGGAGTTGTCGGGGGATCTCGAGGGCTACCTGCTCTACCATCCCACGACCACCTTCGACTTTGCGAACCAGACCATGGTGAACACCGGCACCCAGGTCTTCTCGGGCACCGTCGGCGGGTCGGACCCCGTCATCCTGCACGACGACCGATTCCGGTTCGACGTGGACCTCGAAACGGGTGAGACCATCGGCACGGTGCACCTCTCCCGGAGCCACGACGCCCCGCAGGACGGATGGTACGAGTGCGATCTCGAGGTGGTCGGAACTGGAATGACCCCCGAGGGCGATGCCCTGGCGGACTACAGTGGGGAATGCCGCTCGCGGGGCGGTTCGGATTGACGTCCTGACCCGATCAGCCGAAGGGCGAGGCTCCGGTGCCGATGACGGCCTCAGGGCGCTCCCGCGGGCAGCCCCGCCAGCACCTCCCCGGCCCTCCGGGCCTCCTCGGCGGCGCGAGAGCCCGGCTCGGCATCGGCGACCAGCAGGAGGTACACCTCGTAGGCCGCCCGGGCGCGGGCGGTGTCACCGACGGCCGCGGCCGTCTCCCCCTGGGTGCGCAGGAAGGTCGACGAGTAGAAGATGTATCCCGGAAGGAAGATTTCCCACTGTGCGACCTCGGACGCCCCCTCGAGGTCACCCCGTTCCTGAAGGATGCGGGTGAGGGCGATCGCGGCCTGCGGGTTCAGGAAGCCGGCGGACGGTCCTTCGGCAAGGTGGTTGCGCACGGTCGCGATGCGGGCGTCGGCCTCCGGAGCTCCGGCGACATGGGCCGCCCAGGTCTCGAGGAGGTCTGCACAGAGTCGGGAGCGGGCCCCCGGGTCCCGAGGGTTGGCCTCGGCCGCCAGACGAAGCGCCGACACGGCCGTCCCGACTCCCGTGGTGTCGCCCTGGGAGAGGTGCCACTGCCGGCTCGCGCAGAGGGCATCGGACGGCAGTGCGGATTCGCTCGCCAGCCCGGGCCACTCTGCCGAGGGACCGAGGCGCCCCTCCAGCTCCTCGGCGGCTTGGGCGCCCTTGTCCAGATCATCGTCCCAGTACAGGGCGGCCTCGACCTGCAGCGCCAGACTCTCCAACGGATCGGCCCCGGCCGCGCGCATCTCCTCGAGGGCGTCGGCCGCCTCGCTCGAGCGCCCCAGGTTCAGCGCCAGCCCCCGGGCGAGCCTGGCCGCTGTGCGCCGCTCCTCTCGGCTTCCCGCTCCCTCGCGGGCCAGCGCTGCCGCGTAGGTGGCGGTCTCGGTGACATCGGACCACGGGAACTGGCTTCCAAGTTCCCAGTGCGGGTAGATCAACACGTACCCCAGCTGGACCGCCTGATCGGCGCCCCGGAGCTTGTCCCTGATTCGTTCTTCGATCCCTGGAGAGCCCACGAGTCTCTCCAGGTGGTCCTCCTGCAACTCGGCATAGAAGCCCCCTGAGCCCATCTCCCCGAATCGGTCCACCACCTCGCGCATGCGAGCCGAGTCTCCGCGCTGGCCAAAGACGTCGGCAATATGGAAGAGGGCCGGCGCGTAGCCAGGGTCGAGTTCGATGGCCCGTTCGAATCCGGCCTGGGCCCGATCCCAGGCCTGGTCCCCCAGGAGCCGGGCGTAGTGGAAGTAGATGTCGGCCACCTCGTACCAGGCTTCCGCGTCGTCGGGGTGGATGACCAGGACCTCTTCCCATGCATCGAGGCGCTCCCGGGCCGCAGGGAGCAGGGGGTAGGCCGGCCCCCCGATGGCCTCCAGGTAGAGGCGGTCCCTGGGACTCAGGCGATCGCGGTGGGCCCAGGCCCGCTCCAGGGCGGTGCCGGCCGATCCGGTCGGGCTTAAGGAGGTCCACCCGGCCGTCCGGTGAAGCCCAATGGCCGCAAGGGCGAAGGTGGAGTCCAGGGCGAGCGCCTGGTCGAAGCCCTCGAGGGCGGACTCGAAGCGGCCCGCCCGGTAGTCCGCCCGGGCCGACAGGTAGGAGCGCAGGGCCGGAAGCGAGGTGCTGGTGAGTCCGGCCAGCCGGTGCTGCTGCTCGCCCGCCTCCTGCGTCAGGAGCCCGGCGGTGAGCCGGTCCACCAGAACGGTGAGGCTGTCCGGCGGCCCCTCCACCGTGAGCGGGCTGGAGCGCGCTCCGCTCGAGGCGTCGAGCACCGACGCGGTGATCACGAGGTTCCCTGGCGCGCTCACGAGCTCCCCGAGGATGACCCGGCGGGCGCCGACGTCCCGGCCGATGCCGAGTGCGCCCTCGCTCGAGACGTCAGCGCCGTTTTCTCCGGTCACCTGGCGCCACCGGGCCATCATCGTCCGGGGATCGACCGCTCGAGGCCCCCACTCGCCGGTGAGTTTGGCCGCCAGCAGGTCGACCATGCCCTCCCGCAGGTACGAGAACTGGGGATCCGCCCCCGCCACCCGGAAGGGAAGGACCGCCACCAGCTCCTCGTCCAGCCCGGGTCCGCCATCGCTCCACCCCAGCTGCGAGGCTCCGAACCAGGCGCCCGACATCGCGACCAGGATCCCCATCACGAACCACGCGGCCTTCGGTACGGGCCGCGGGGCTCTGACTTCCTTCGGGGTCGGGTCCCGACGGCTCGCACGCACCACCCCCTCGTCCGTGATGTCGAAGGCCCAGGCCAGCGCCACGGCCACGGGAAACCCGAGGATGGCCAGCGCCGCGATGAAGCTCATGGCCCAGTCGGGGAGCTGCAGGGCCGGGAAGAGGATGTCGGCCACCTGCAGGACCGTGAAGGCCACGACGGCATAGACTACCGCGACCCGGATCACCCGGCGCCGCCGCAGCTCGGCGATGAAGCCGCGCGCTGAATCGAATAATCGTTTCATTGAGTGAATGTACGGCGGGGGTCGCGAGTGGGCAACGAGAATGGGAGGCGCGGCCAGATGATGCGCGGCCTGTCGCTCCGACCCACCGAAGGTAGAGTCCCCGGGAACGATGCCCCCCGCATCGACCCCGGCGGTGCCGATCACGACCTCCCCGAAGGGACCCCGACAGCGTGTCCGGTTGACCTCTTGTGCTGTTTAGCACATACTGAACGTTGTGAACATTTGCACGTGACTGGATCCGGCGCCGCCGGCGGTCCGTGACACTTGATCCCCCAGACAAGGGCGCGCCGTGGACAACGTCTCCCGATCGTTCATCGAGAAGCTGGGTCTGCACTTCGAAGCCGACGGAATGCCACGCACGGCCGGTCGGGTGCTGGGATTTCTCATGCTCCAGGACGATCCGGCCTCGCTCGAGGCCATCAGCGACGCCCTGCAGGTGAGCAAGGCCTCGTCCTCGACGAACTGTCGACTGCTGGAGCGGGCCGGGTTCGCCGACCGTGTGTCACTTCCCGGAGACCGGAAGGACTACTACCGGATCTCTCCGGAGATGGCGCAGACGACCCTGGATGCGGCCCGCCACAGGATCGAGTCGATGGAACGTCTCATGTCGTGGGCACTCGAATCGCTCCCGGCGTCGCTCGAGACGGGGCACGACCGGATCCGCGAGATGCTCGACCTCCACGGCTTCCTGGCCGACGAGCTCGACACCGTGATCGATCGGTGGCGGGTCCGCAGGAAGGCGGCCTCGGAGAGGATCCCGGCCGACAACGACTCCGCGGCCCCTGCAGGCTGAGTCGATGCGCACGTTGCCCGAACGCAGCAGAGGAATCCAGATGACCTCCCCACGACCCCTCCACCGCACCCCGCCCTCGTCCGGGGGAGCATCCGCCTCGAAGCGGTCCCGACGAGCTCCGTGGGTGGCACTTCTGACCCTCCTGGTCGCCTTCGCCCTCTGGCCCGCACCGGAAGGGCTGGTGGCTCAACAGGCCGGCCCGATATCGCAGACCGGGCCCGACGACCCGGTCCGGCTCACCCTGGACGAAGCGGTCCGCCGGGCGCTGGACGACGGAGAGGAGGTGGAGCTCGTGCGGGAATCCATCCTGCGGGCCGAAGAGGAGATCACCCAGGTCCGGGCAGGGGCGCTCCCCCAGATCTCCGGGAACCTCTCCTACACCCGCCAGCTGCGCAGCATCTTCGACGACATCGGTGGTGCGGAGCCTGCGCCGCCCATGAATGCCGACAACGGCGAGGATGACCCCTTCGCCGACCTCCCCTTCGGTCGACCCAACACCTGGATCGCCAGCCTGTCGATCAACCAGACGCTCTACGCAGCCGGCCAGGTGAGCATCGGCCTCGAGATCGCCGACCGGGTGCGAACCCTCCTCCAGTACGAGCTGGACGAAACCAGGCAGGAGCTCGCCCGCGAGGTTCGGGAGGCCTACTTCCAGGCGGTCTTCTCCGACGAGCTGGTGGAGATTGCCAGGCAGGCGCTGGAGCTGGCCGACCGCCAGTTGCAGGAGGTCGAGAGCTTTCGGGAACAGGGGCTGGCCTCGGAGCTCGACGTCCTGACCGCCCGGGTCGAGCGCGACAACCTGGAGCCTCAGATCGTCGAGGCCCGCAACGCCGCTCGCCTCTCGAGGCAGAACCTGCGGCGGCTCGTCAACCTCCCGCGGGACCGCGAGCTGGAGCTGGTGACCCGGCTCGATGCCGAGCTCGCCGACGTGGACCGCGATGCACTCGAGGCCCTGGTCATGGAGCGGCCCGCCCTCATGGCCGCCTCCGAGCAGATCCGCATCGAGCAGGACCAGGTGCGGCTGGCCCGGGCCGGTTACCGCCCGACGGCCTCGGCCTTTGCCGAGATCGGCTACCAGTCCTTCCCGGCCACCGTGCTCCCCCAGGAGCAGTGGCGCGAGGACTGGAGTGTGGGAGTGCAGGTCTCGGTCCCCATCTTCAATGGCTTCCGAACCCGTGCCGAGGTCGAAGAGGCCCGCTCCGGCGTGCGCCGCTCCGAACTCGAGCGCCAGCAGCTCAACGAGAACCTCCTCCTGGAGTTCGATGCGGCCCTGGGTGACTTCGATGCGGCGCTGAGCCAGATCGAGGCACGCAGGAGCACGGTCCGAGAGGCTGAGCGGGCCCTGGAGCTGGCCGAGCTCCGGTTCGGGGCAGGGTCGGCCACGGCGCTCGAACTCTCGAACGCCCGACTCAACCTGCAGCAGTCGAGGGTCAACGAGGTCGAGGCCCTCCTTTCGTACGTCGAGGCGCTGGCGGCGCTGGAACGGGTGACCGGTGGAGAGGTCCCCCTCGTGGCCCCCCGGATTCGCGAGTCCGCCCCCGAGGACGGTTCCCCCCGCGACGACCTCCCCGGAACGAACACCGAATCGCACGACGACACCAACCAGAACAGGACACTCCAATAATGCGCATGGGACGAACGGGATGGGTACTCAGCGGAATCGGCCTGGTCATCGTGGTGATCTTTGCGGTCCGGATCATCCAGCTGATGGCCGACGAGGAGCCCTCACCCACCGTGGACGAGATTCGTGAATCCTCGGGGATGCCGGTGGTCGTGGTCGACGTGGAACGGGGCAACCTGGAGACGTGGCGCCGCTTCTCGGGGACCGTGACCGGCGAGCGGGAGGCCGTCATCCGGGCCCGAAGCGACGACGAGATCCGCGAGATCCGTGTGAGGGTCGGAGACCGGGTCCAGGCCGGACAGATGATCGTGCGGCAGGCCGGTCAGGGCTCCGATGCCCGGGTTCGCCAGGCCGAGGCCTCGGTGCGTCAGGCCGAGCGGAACGTGGAGCGACTGCGTCCCCTCTGGGAGGCCGGCGCGCTGTCCGATCAGGACTGGGAGGACGCCAACACGCAGCTCGAGCTGGCACAGGCGGACTTGGAAGCGGTGGCGGAGGTCCAGGGAGGGGTCGCTCCCATCGCAGGCATCGTCTCCGAGGTCCCGGCCCGCGTCGGAAGCATTCCCGCCGCCGGGGACCCCCTGGTGAGGGTCGTCGACGATTCGTCCTACCGGATTCCCCTGCAGATGAGCGAGCGACAGGCCGGCGAGATCGACCGGGGGATGCGAGCCGAGGTGAGCGGTGTGGGGACCGCCGGCGAGGTGGACCGGGTGGCCATCCAGGCGAGCGCCCTGACCCGCCTGGTCGAGGTCGAGGTGCGCTTTCCGGGCACGGCCTCGCTTCGTCCCGGGACGTTCGTGAACGTGGGGATCCTCGTGGCGGAGACCGAAGACACCATCCTGGTCCCGGACCGGGCCATACGGGACGGGGGCGTCTGGGTCCTCCTCGACGATGACACCGTCGAGTTCCGCGAGGTGGAGATCGGGCTTCGAAACGACGAGATGGTCGAAATCCTGAGCGGACTCGATGAGGGCGAGGTCGTGGTGGTCGAGGGCGCATCGCTGCTCTCCGACGGTGCCCTCGTGCAGGTGGTGGACTGATGCTCTTTCGCTTTCTTCCCCGCCTGGCCGTCCAGCGGCCCGTCCTGGCCACGATGCTCATCCTGGTCTTCGTGGTCCTGGGCACCTTCTCGCTCACCCAGCTTCGCACCGAACTGTATCCCGACGTGGAATTTCCCGTGGTCAGCATCACCACGGCCTACCCGGGGGCCGGTCCCGAAGAGGTGGAGATCCAGGTCACGGAGCCCATCGAGGACGCGGTCTCGAACATCGCGAACCTGAACAACCTGACCTCGTTCAGTCGTGAAAACGTGTCCATCGTGGTCATGGAGTTCAGCCTGGACGTGGATCCGGACCTGGCGGCCATTGATGTGAAGGACCAGGTCGACGCCATCCGCGCCCAGCTCCCCGACGGGGCCGATCCGCCGGTGGTGCAGAAGTTCGACATCGACCAGTTCCCCGTCCTGAACGTCGCGCTCTCGGGGCCCCAGGGAGCCGACCTGCTCTTCGACCTGGCCGACGACCAGATACGCGAACGGCTGTCACGAGTCGAGGGTGTGGCCGACATCAGTGTGGTGGGCGGACGGATGCGCGAGGTGGAGGTCCTGGTGGACCCGGTTCGCCTGGAGGCCTACGACGTCACCCTCCCCCAGATCGTGAACCTCATCCGGTCAGAGAATGTGACCGTGCCGAGCGGGGCGGTCCGCGACGAGGACACGCAGACCTCGGTCCGGGTGGTGGGCGAATACCGGACCATCGAGGAGCTGGCCGACCTCCGGCTCTTCATCGCCGACGGCCAGGTCGTCCGGCTCGGAGAGCTCGCCACGGTTCGCGACGGGTTCGGAGATCGGGACCAGCTGGCCCGCGCCCAGCGGGAGTCCGCCGTGTCCATCTCGGTGCAGAGACAGACCGACGCCAACACCGTCGAGACGGTCAGAGCCCTTCTGTCCGAGATCGATGACATACGGGGCGACATCCTCCCGCCCGGCGCCGAACTCACGGTCATCCAGGACGGGAGCCTCTTCATTCAGGAGGCGGTGCAGGACGTGCTCGTCTCGATCCTCTTCGGGATCATCCTCACCACCATCATCCTCTTCCTCTTCCTGCACTCCTGGCGGGGCACCGTCATCGCCGCCGTGGCCATGCCGGCCACGATTCTCTCGGCGTTCCTCCTCATCGACCTGTGGGGCTTTTCGCTCAACGTCATGACGCTGCTGGCGCTCGGGGTGACGGTGGGGATCCTGGTCACCAACACCATCGTGGTGCTCGAGAACATCTACCGATACCTGGACTTGGGATACTCTCCGGAGGAGGCCGCCGAGGAGGGCACGGCCGAGATCGGGATCGCCGTGGCGGCCTCTGTGCTCACCAATGTGGTGGTGTTCACACCCATCGCGTTCATGGAGGGGATCATCGGGCAGTTCTTCTATGCCTTCGGGCTCACGGTGGTCTTCGCCACCGTGTTCTCGCTCCTCATCTCCTTCATCCTGGCTCCCCTGCTGGGGGCGCGCCTCCTGCGCAGGTACGAGGGGCGGCGTAGTGAACGCACATGGCTCGCGCCGGTCTGGCGCCGGTGGGACCGGGGCTACAACGGGCTGCAGTCCAGCTACCAGACCGGACTCGGCTGGGCCCTGAATCGGCCTCGCAACGGTTGGTTCGTCATCGCGGGCGTCATCGTGTTCTTCGTGGGGTCCCTGGGTCTGTCCTCCCAGTTCGTGGGAGGAGAGTTCCTGCCCGAGACCGACGAGGGGATCGTGCAGATCGACCTGGAGCTTCCCACCGACGTGAGCATCGACCGCACGGAGCGCGTGGTGATCCGGGCCGAGGAGCTGCTGGCCGAGGTCGAGGATGTGGAATCGATCCTGAGCACGGTGGCCGGAGGCACGGGCTTCCAGGCCTTTGCAGAGGCCTCGAACCGGGCCCAGATCCTCCTGAACCTCTCCGATGACCGGAGCCGGAGCACCGCAGCCGTCATGCGGCAGGTGCGTCCCCTCCTGGCCGTGCTCCCCGACACCGACATCACGGTGCAGATGGGTGGCTCGGCCGGAGGGCCCGGGGCGGGTGCGGCCATCCAGATCCAGGTGTCGGGACCTGCCGACGGACTCGAAGAGGTCACCGAGCAGATCACCTCCTGGGTGGCCGAGGTCGACGGACTCACCGATGTCAGGAACACCATCGAGATGCCACGCCCCGAGATCGTGTTCCGGCCGGACCGGGCAGCGGTGGGCGACGTGGGACTCACCGTGAGCGAGATCGGGAACGTGGTGCGGTCCGCCATCCAGGGCGACATCGCCGGGGTGTACCGCGACGAGGGCGACGAGATCGACATCCGGGTCCGGTTTCCCGCCGAGGAACGGCGGCGAGCCGATCAGATCGAGTCCCTCATGATCCCGGTGGATGGCGGCCGGGTTCCGCTGTCGTCGCTGGGGACCGTGATGCTCGAGGAGACGGCGCCCGCCATCCGACGCGAGGACCGGCAGCGGGCCTACGACGTCGAGGCCGAGATCGCCAGCGGCAACCTGACGGATCGGGTCGCCGACGTGGAGGCGCGTCTGGGCCAGGAGTCCCTGCCCCCCGGATACAGCTGGCAGACCGGGGGGGAATTCGAGGACTTCGAGGAGGCCCTCGTGGAGATCCTGAGGGCCCTCCTCCTGGCCATCATCCTCACCTACATCGTGCTGGCCATGATCCTGGAGTCCTTCGTACACCCCGTGACCATCATGCTGACCCTCCCACTGGGGGCGGCCGGGGCCTTCCTTGCCCTCATGCTGGCCAATGTCCCCCTGAACATCTTCGCCATGATGGCGGTGGTCATGCTGGTGGGGATCGTGGTGAACAACGCCATCCTGATCCTGGACTACGCAGGGCAGCTCAGGAACAAGGGCAAGTCCGCGGCCGAGGCGCTCCTCGAAGCCGGCCCGATTCGTCTCCGCCCCATCATCATGAGCAACGTGGCCATCGCCGTGGCCCTCCTGCCCCAGGCCATGGGAACGGGAGCGGGAGCCGCGTTCCGGATCCCCATGGCTGTGGTGACCATCGGTGGGGCCGCCGTGGCGGCCGTCTTCACCCTCTTCCTGATTCCGGTGATCTACCTGAAGGTCGATACCCTGACCGATGGAGTCGTGCGCCGGCTGCAGTCGGTCCGCGACAGGCTGACCGGAGACGACGACTTCGACGAGGAGGAGTTCGCGCCGTCGCGCACGCCCTGAGAACCAGCCCGCGAGTTCTGCGGTCCGGGCCACGGGCACACCGGGCTCGATGGCCGCAAGCCCACGCTGTGCCGGTCCCGCCCCCCACCATCGCAACCCCCGCCAGCGTCGGCGTGTCCCAAGATGGGGCGATGGACCCGACGCACGTTCACATGGGTGAGGGGGGGCAGGATGGGATCGAGGGTCTCGAGGGGGCCGGTCTGGCTGATGGTCTCGATAGTCGCGATGGTCGCGGCAGGGTGCGCAGATGGGGGACCCGGCGCCGAGGAGCCGATCGTCCGGGACAGCGCCGGAGTCCGGATCGTCGATCACCGGGGTGAGCTTCCCGACACGCCGCGCTGGGCGGCGCCCATGACCGGGGCGGTGGAGCTTCCCGGAGACTTCCACCGGGTGGCCGGCGGGGTCGTCCTCGAGGGCGCGGTGGTCGTGGCCGATGCCGGGAGCCGAGAGGTGCGCCGCTTCACACCCGACGGGACACCGGGCCGGGTGGTGGGCGGGGAAGGGGAGGGGCCCGGCGAGTTCATGGGGCTGAGCCTGCTGGCCCGCTGGCCCGGGGATTCGATCCTGGCCTTCGACATCAGCCTCCGCCGGATCACCCTCTTCGACGCCGACCTCACCTTCGGCCGCACCTTCGAGCTCGAGGTGACCGATGCGGCCCCCTTCGGCAATCTCCACGGGGTGATGGAGGACGGGACGATGGTGGCGAGCGGCTTCAGCCAGCTCCCGTCCGGCGGGCCCCAGACCGGAGCCCAGCGATATCCTTCGCCCCTCCATCTGTACGGGCCCGGGGGCGAGGTGCGGAAGGTGGGCTTCACCGAGCTCTGGACCGAGTCCTACTTCGACGTCATGGGCAGCGGTGCCTTCTCGGTCATGCCGGTGCCCATGGCCGCCTCGATCCGGCCCGCCTTCGGCCCCTGCCGGGTGGTTCTCGGAGAGACCCATACGGGCCAGATCCGCTCCTTCGACTCCGACGGTGCGCTACGGGCGATCGTGCGGGGCACCGGACCCGCGATCCGCCTCACCTCCGAGGCTCGGCGGACCGCGATCGACCGCGCGCTCGAGGCGACCGCGGTCGGCATCGAACCCGAGGAGCGGCGACGCCAGCTCGAAGCCCTGGAGTTTCCCGCGAACGAGCCCGTCTTCTCGCTGTTGGCCATCGACCGCGAGGGCCTCGTCTGGATGGCCCCCCACTCCGGCACTGACTGGACGGTCTTCGGAGAGGACGGGTCCTTCGTGGCCCGAATCGAGCTCCCCGACCGGATCCGCCCCCTCGAGATCGGGGCGGACTACATCCTGGCCGTGGTCCCCGACGAGTTCGACGTGGAGCGGGTCTACCGGATCCCCCTCGAGGGGCGCTGAGCCCGGTCCCCTGAGCCCTCAGCCGCCCTCGGGCTGCAGGTTGGCGCAGGCCACGACGGTGGTGGGCTGGTCCGTCGAGAGCCGGAGCTCGAGCGCCATGCTCTGGGCCTCGGTAAGATTGCCCTCGATCGAGCTCGCACCCCACTCGCCATCGGCGGAGAGGGTGATCAGGGGGAGGTCATCGGGACCCATGAGGAGCCCGCCCGTCTGGGTGCAGGTCCCCTCGAAGAGCGCCCAGGGTTGACCACCCGACCCCGCCGCGGGGGCCCCCTGGATCGCCACCGCGACCGAGAAGGCCTCGTCGCCCACCGAGATCGCTGCCGACCCGACCAGGTCGTCGTAGGCCGCGGTCGGCTCGAAGAGCCCCACGAAGGTCTCCGGTTCACTGCCCGGACCGCTCGGGTCCGAATCGTCGCATCCGGCAAGGACAAAAACACTGCAAACGAGGAGTCCCACGAATCGAACTCCCATCGACGGTACGCGTCGCATCATTCCACTCCTTGGTTCCATGATTCGAGTCTGTAAGGCGCCGCCGGATCCCCCTCGAAACGCAGGGGGCCGGCCGGGCGCCTTCTGAATGGTAACGAAAGAGCGGCGCGAAATGTGACGGATGGGGAGATGCAGTGTGGACGAGGAGGTCCTCAGTTAAGTCTAGGGAGAGTGGGATCGCCGGGGCCTGTGGGTCGCCACGTAGGGAGATGTCGGAGACCACGTAGGAGTCGCGCGGCCAGGGGATCGGCTACGGGCTCACTTCAGCGACGCGCATCCCGACTGGAACGGGAGCAAGGTCGAAGCGGCCGTGGCTCACCGGCTCCTGGACAGACCCACGGGTTCGCCACCTGCTCGGATTCGAGCACCAGACCTTTCCTCCCTAAGGAACCTTGGCCCCCTCGTCGGCGGTACGATATCTTTCCATGGTAGAGGACAACTCAGGGCAGGAGGGATTGGCGCACGTGCCAAGCATTCCAGGGATCGATGGCCCGTACCGCCTGTTCTTCTAGAGCTTTGATTGTCGCGAGCCCATGCACGTGCACGTGGAGCGGGATGACTCCTCTTGCAAGTTTTGGCTCCAACCCGTTGCACTCGCGAAGAATTACGGCTTTGCTCCACGTGAGTTGAACCGTATCCGGGAGCTGATCCAGCACCACCACTCGGAGATCCAAGATGCCTGGCACCAACACTGCGGCTGACGCCGACGCGGTCATCCGAACGATCGAGGTCACCGACGATGAGATCGTGGCTCGGCTCAGCGATGGACGGACCATCGCGGTCCCCCTCGCCTGGTCGTGGCGGCTGTCAGATGCGTCTCCTGATGAGCGCCAGAACTTCCGTCTCATTGCCGCAGGCCAGGGCGTCCACTGGCCTGATGTGGACGAAGACATCAGTCTTCAGGGAATGTTACATGGGACCCCGGCTCATCCCCCTGCCCGATAATCGACGACGTCCCTTCGGCCGTCCGGCCGTCTCACACCCAAATGGGGCAATCGAGGGGCGAGGACCAGGGACCCTGAATGGCATCCCTGGCCCTCATCGCGGTCAGGGGGTCAGATCCATCGCCTCGACGATGCGGGTGAAGGGCAGGCCCGCCTCCTCGTTCACTTCCCGGACCGTGTCCTGCGACGAAGCCTCGAAGAGGCACATGCAGTGGGATTCGCCCGGAATGAATGTGGAGCGGATGTAGCGGACGGGTCTGCCCGCCGCACGGAACCGCTCGCTGGTTTCGATTGCGGCCTTCTGCGCTCCCTGAAGGCCCTGCGCGTCGATCCCGGGCAGGTCCCGGTCCACCATGTAGATGCTCATGCCGACCTCCGATTGAATGTTGGCGCGACTGCCTCGAGGGGAATCCTCACGGGCAGACTCTACCGTGATAGGCGAGCTGGATGCTTCCTCCCACCAGGTCCACCGTTCCGTGGGATCGGATCATCCCGCCGGCTTCCGAGAAGGCCCCCGTCCCCCCGACCACCTCCAACCGGTTGTTGAAACGGTACACGGGTGGCTCGGCGGGCGAAAGTACACCCCGGTCTTCGGTATCCAGCGACGACCCGTCGATCACGTAGCGATGGCGCATCCGGGTTTCGATGGCTCCGTCTCCCCGGGGCTCGAGTCCGTCGATCCAGGCGAAGGCGTCTCCGACGGCGACGCCGTCGCCGTCGAACAGCGTCCCTTCGATGTCCCAGTCCTCCCCCTGAACGAACTGGGCGGTCACCGTTCCGGCGATGTTTCCGCAGGTCTCGGCGGCCAGGCTGAACAGGGGAGGATCCAACTCGGGGGCGACCTGTGTGGGCACCGGGGCGTCGCAGGCCGGGAGGCCCAGGGCGAGGGTCAGTACTGCCAGGGCGAGATAACGCATGGTTCACCTCCTTGGTCGGGGTTTCGTTCAGGCTTCGCCGTCGAGCGGTTTCGTTGTGCGGGCCCGGCGGGAGCCGTATCGTTGCGCCAAGGCTATGCACCCCCGATCATCCCGCACTCATCTGCGAGATGACTGCCCGCATTCCCTCCGCGCGGAGCGTTCCCATGGTCCCGCCGATGGTCCCAGCATGATCCGCTTTGGAATCCTCGGAGCGCTGGAACTCCGGGACGGTGAAGGGATCGAGGTGCGGTCCGTCATGGCTCAGCCTCGGCGAACCGCGCTTCTCGCCTGCCTTGCCCTGGCCGGTGTGAGCGGATTCGTTCGGCGGGACCTCCTGATGGGCAGACTCTGGCCGGACTCTCCGCAGGACCGCGCCCGACACTCCCTGAACCAGGCCGTCTACGGACTCCGTCGCTCCCTGGGACTGCGGACGATCGTGAGCCGGGGGGACGAAGACCTGGGGCTCGACTCCGCACGAATCCAGTGCGACGCAGCGACCTTCGAGACGGCCCTCAGGGAAGGGAGAAGAGAGGAGGCTATTGCGCTCTGCCGCGGCGACCTTCTTCCCGGGTTCCATCTTTCGGGAGCCCCGGTCTTCGAACAGTGGCTCGAGACGAACCGGTCCCGGCTTCGGCAGGCCGCGGTGTCGGCCGCCTGGGATCTGGTGGACGAGGCCGAGCGAGCAGGACGGATGGCCGACGCCGTCTCGAAGGCCCGGCGGGCGACCGCGCTTTCCGGCGAGGACGAGTTGAGCGTCCAGAGGCTTCTCCGACTCCTCGCCCGGGGTGGGGACCGGGCCGCGGCGGTCAGGACCTACGAGGCCTTCGCCCGACGCGTGCGGGCCGATCCCGGAGTGGAGCCGTCGCCCGAAACGAAGGCCCTGATCGCCGAGATCCGCGGTCCCCGGCCGGATTCCGCGACGGCTTCGTCGTCTCCCCCTTCCTCGCCGGCCCCGGCGGCGGCTCTGCCCCGGCAGGGCCTTCCCCTGGTGGGTCGCGAGGACGAACTCGGACGCTTGGAGGGCCTCCTGGCGAATCCCCATTCCCGACTCGTGACCCTCACGGGGCCGGGAGGCGTTGGAAAGACCCGGCTCGCTGTGGAGCTCGCGCTCCGGAATCGGGCCGCATGTCCCGAGGGCACCTGGTTCGTGCCCCTCGCCGGGGTCACCTCTGCCGATCTGGTGCCCGCCGCCGTGGCCCAGGCATTGGGGCTGGCCCCGGGAGAGGGCGATTCGGGAGTCGCGGTCGGTCGCTACCTCTCCCACCGATCCGGTCTCCTGGTGCTCGACAATCTGGAGCATCTTCTGGATGCGGTCGGGTTCATCGCGGAGCTGCTCGACCGGGCCCCGGATCTCCGGATCGTCGTCACCTCTCGCGAGTCCCTCCGGCTCCATACCGAGTGGGTCCTGCCCGTGGAAGGCCTGGAGATCCCCTCGGACGCGTCGGATGACCCGGACGGGTGCGGCTCGGTCCGGCTCTTCACCGAGGCGGCCCGTCGGGGGAAGGGGGTCTTCCGAATCGACGAAGGCAATCGGCGGTCCGTGGGCCGTATCTGCCGACTGGTGGAGGGGATCCCCCTGGCCATCGAACTCGCCGCGACATGGACTCGAGCCATGTCGCTCGATGAGATCGGGCGAGAGCTCGAAAAGAGTCGCGGGTTCCTGGCCCGGGACTTCCGCGACGGACCCGAGCGGCACCGGAGTCTCGAGGCCGCCTTCGAACACTCGTGGAGTCTCCTGGACGAGGGCCTCCGGGCGGTGCTGGCGGGACTCTCGGTCTTCCGGGGGAGCTTCGATCGTGATGCGGCGGGCGAGGTGACGGGCGCCGGCCTGGCTGATCTGGCCGCCCTGGTCGAGAAATCGCTCGTCCGGCGCCTCCCCGGGGGGCGATACGAACTGCTCGAGGTGATCCGCGAGTTCGCCGGAGAGAAGCTCGCCCGGGACTCCGGGGCCGAGGCGGACGTGCTCGTTCGACATTCCCTGTACTTCACGGATTTTCTCGCGCGACTCAGGCCGGCACTTGCAGGGCCCGAGAAGGATGATGCCCTCGCCCGGGTCGGGACCGAGATGGACAACCTCCGGGCCGCCTGGGGGACTGCGACCGGCCGGGGGATCCAATCGGCGCTGGGCTCGGCGGCGGACGCGCTTTTCACGGTCTATGACTGCCGAGGTTGGCATGGTGAGGCCGAAGTCGCCTTCCGGAAGGCGGTCGAGGGCCTTTCGAGGGTTCCCGGCTCGAACGGAGACGATGGATCGCGGGCTTCGGTGGAGGGCATCCTTCTGGCCCGCCGGGGCGCGGCGCTCCACCGCCTGGGGCGAAGCGCCGAGGGGCGGGGCTACCTTCAACGGGCGTTGGAACG
>REBS01000116.1 GCA_007692605.1 Gemmatimonadales bacterium | reverse complement strand
GGACGGGGGCGAGCGACCGGGTGGGGCCGGGGGCGAGCGACCGGATGCGGGCGGGGGCGACCGATCGGGTGCGGGTGGGGACGACCGGCCGGTTGCGGCTGGAGACGACCGACCGGACGAGGGGGGCGCCCCGACGCCCCTGCGCTCGGTGCGCGAGGTCATGGGCGAGGTCCGCCACGATCCTGAAGGCCTCGACATGGAAGCTCGCGAGGTCGTGGTGGGGGGAGCCCGGTGGCGGGTCGAGGCGCTGGGGTCCGGGCGGTCGGGGATCGCCGGCGACGCGGGTGCGCCCCTGCTGCTGCTTCGATTCAGTTGGCTGGGGGTTGCCGGCGAGGGTGACGAGGGGGCAGCGGAGTCGGATGCGCCGGAGTCGGACGCGTCCGAGCCGGACGCGCCTGAGCCGATCGAGGCGTGGGCGGTCGGGGTCGAGCTGGACCAGGTGCCGGACTGGGAGCTCGAGGCGCTACTCGAGCGGGAGTGGCGGGACGGGAGATAAGGTGTGGGGCGGAGAGCGGGCCGGGACGGGGGTCGGCATGGGGCACGGCGTGGGGCGCGAGACGGGGGCGCGCAGGGGTGTGTCAAAGTGATACGCCCTGCGTGTCGATTCGACACGGATTTGGTGTCGCGGGCGATTGGGATCTGAGTAAACCCTTGCAATCAAAGGGCTGTCCGGCTGGCACTCTTTCTGCACTGCATAGGAGTCCAGAACGACCCCAGAGTGCCGATGGGGCCCCCGCCGGAATGGTCCGGGTGGGCCCGACTCGGCCGGAAGGATATAGATCCCATGAAGATTTCAGAGAAGTCACCCGTGACCCTTGAGCGGTCCAGGCTCACCCCCTGCGAGAACGCCCCCGGCATCGTGATCAAGGATGGAGGTGTGGGGGAGCGGACGCTCAAGAACGGAAGTCGGGTCCGCGCCTTCGTCTATGGCGAAGAGCTCCCGGGCGCTCCGACGCTCCCTTTCGGTAGGTGGCGCGCGACCGGCTGACCGGGCTTGCGCGACCGGCTGACGGGGCTTGCGCGACCGGCTGACGGGCGCGCGGCAGGATGTCCGATGTCCGATGCCCGGCTGGCTGTCCGACGGCCGGAATCGCAGAGCTGATTTCGATCCGATGCGCCGGCCTCCTCGAGGTTCGAGGAGCCGGCGCTTTGTCGTTGCGGTCCGGGGTGCGGCCGGCACCTCGTAAGGCTCCTGACTGGTTTGCGTTCGCGATGCTCAGCCAACGGCCGCGCCACCCCGACGGCGTCGTTCCGGCCCGGCCACGCCGACGGCGTCGTTCCGGCCCGGCCACGCTTTCCGTGCCTCCCGACCCTCTTCCGCCGGTGCACTGGAACCGAAAGTCCACACACGAAGGGTCCTCGAGGGACGGTGGCATAGAACCGCGTCGTATTGGAGACAAACTCCACAATCGCGGTTTTTCAAAATCGGCGATTGTGGACTCAGCGGTCTATACGAAGACGCAGAGCGCAATCGTCCACGAAAGACCTTCGAGTGTCGAGAAACGGTTCCTTTCCGGGTCCGAAGCCGCGTGGGTCACCTCCCGCGCGGCGGCTCCCATGTCGGGGAGACGGGAGTCCGGGGTCCGCTTCGCGTCGGGGCCCGCTTCGCGTCGGGGTCCGCTTCGCGTCGGGGTCCGCTTCGCGTCGGGCCCGCTTCGCGTCGGGGCCCGCTTCGCGTCGGGGTCCGCTTCGCGCCGGGCCCCGCCCATTCTCGGCCCGCTTCGCGCCGGGGCCCGCTCATTCGCGGCCCGCTTCGCGCCGGCTCCCCCCACTCGCAGGCGGCTCGTCGAAGGCATGGCGGCAGCTACGCCGAAGCCAGCCTTTAACGAACGGTGCGGATCGGGGCTCTCATTCTCCGAACGCCGCTGCGTTGCTGAATCCTTCCCCGTACCCGGAGAGCCCACGTGTCGAGTGCCCAGGCCGGTGATGAAATCCGGAAGCGGGATCGGGTGCTCGTCGAAGCCGTGCGCGCGGGGGATCGCGACGCATTCTCGAAGCTCGTCTCCCACTACCAGCGGGTGGCCTACTCGGTCGCTCTTTCGGTCACGGGCACCCACGAAGAGGCGGAGGATGCGGCTCAGGAGGCGTTCGTGGTCGCCCTGGAGCGCCTGGACGAGTGCCGGCAACCGGAGCGATTCGGAGGATGGTTTCTTGCCATCGTGCGCACCCGGGCCCTGAACCTGGACCGTCGGGAGCGGCTGCGGGACACCGAAGAACTCCCGCGGGGACTGGCGTCCCAGGTGCCCTCCCCTGAAGATTGGGTGGAACGCGTCGAGCTTCGCTCCCGGTTGAGCGAGGCCGTTGGCGAATTGTCGAGCGCGCAGCGCGAGATCCTTCTTCTTCACGACCTTCACGGATGGAAGGGACGGGAGGTCGCGGACCGTCTCGGCATCGCGCATGGTACCGTACGGGCGCAGTTGCACGCGGCGCGTCGGAAGCTGCGAGGGATTCTGAGAGAGGGGGCGGTCGAAGCGACCGCTGCCGACTCCACCGATCGGGAGCGGGTCATCTGATGGAGGCTGAGCAATGAGTGACGACGATCGCGGGCCGGATGCGGCGCGTCGGGGGCCCCAAATGGACGGGCCTGCCGAGGGCGTCGATCTGGGCGTGCTGGATCCCGGCACGTCCGACGACCTTTACTGGCCCCGCTTTCATGCCGAGGTCATGCGGGCGGCGGAGCCGGCGCTGGCGTCGCGCCGGGCCTCTTCCTCTGGCGGGGCCACTGGTGGGGCCACCGGTGGGGACAACGGTGGGGCCACCACGCTGGGCGCAGAGCTCTTGCGGCTGGGGCGCTACGTGGTGCCCGGGGTCGCGCTCGCGGCGTCGGTGGCCGCGATGATCCTGGTGAGTCCGTCCCAGGAGGCCGGGGGACTGGAGCGAGCCCTCCTCGGAATCGACGACGTGCTGATGGAGCGGGTGACCGGACGGGCCGCGGAGCTCTCGGGTCGGTCGGACTCGGGACTGGATCGCAACACCTTCATGATTGCGCTTGAGGAGAGACGACGATGAGCGAACAAACCAGAGTGCGAATCATGGCCATGGCTCTTCTCGTACTGGTATTCGTGGGAGGGATGGTCGTGGGAGTGGCGCTCGACCGCTCGGTTGCCGATGCGGCTCCGGTATCGAACGTCTCGGACGTGCGCCAGGTGGCGCCCGAGGTCACGACCCCGCTCCGCGAGGGGCGCGGGTGGGTCATCGACCAGATCGAGCTCAACGAGGACCAGCGGGCCGAGGTCGAAGAGGTGATCATGCGATGGATCGACGAGATGAATCAGCGGGTGCAGAGCTGCGAAGCGTCTTACCAGGAAGTGATCGACGGTGCCCGCGCCGAGGTCCGCGAGAGGCTGACCGACGAGCAGCGGGCGGAGTTCGACGCCGTCCTCGCCGAACAGAACGCGCGGGACCAGTAGCGAGACCGCCAGGAACCCAGTTCACCCGATCTGCAGGAAAATGAAATGACCGAAACCACGGGCAATGCCGTCATTCACGCAAAAGGCCTCTCGAAACACTACGTGCTGGGCGCGGAGACGATCCGAGCGCTGCGCAATGTGGATCTCGAGATCCACGAGGGCGAGTACGTGGCGATCATGGGGCCGTCCGGGAGTGGAAAGTCGACGTTCATGAACCTGATCGGGGCGCTCGATACCCCGACGTCCGGTGAATACTGGCTGAACGGGCAGAACGTGGCGAAGCTCTCGGAATCGAAGCTCGCCCGGATCCGCAATCGCGAGATCGGCTTTGTCTTCCAGACGTTCAATCTGCTGGCCCGGGCCTCGTCGCTGCACAACGTCGAGCTCCCTCTCGTCTATGCCGGTGTCCCCGCGGCTGAGCGCAAACGGCGGGCGAGGGAGAAGCTGGAGATGGTCGGGCTGGGGGACCGGATGGGACACAAGCCGCCGGAGCTCTCCGGGGGTCAGCAGCAGCGGGTGGCCGTGGCCCGGGCCCTGGTGAACAACCCGGCGATTCTTTTGGCCGACGAGCCGACGGGGAACCTGGATTCGAAGACGAGCGCCGAGATCATGGAGGTCTTCAACCGACTTAACGAAGCGGGCCAGACGATCGTCTTGGTTACACACGAACATGATATCGCCGAGTTCGCCAAGCGACAGGTTCACCTGCGGGACGGCATGATCGAGCGGGACTTTCTGAACGAGGTGAGGCGGGTTCCCGGGAGCGTCCCGACCGTCGATGAGGACAACCCGGCCGCCGCGACGCAGACCGCCGGCGCCTGACGAAGGACTTCGGACCCAACTTGAGGATTACGGAAATGGCAACTGACTTCTCGTTCGACCGCACGCTGCGCCGCCCACTGATCGTGGGTGGCATCGCGCTTTCGGCGCTTCTCGTGCTCGCCGGATGCGGCGACCGCGAGGCCGAGGCGTCTCCCCGCGTCACGGCCGTGGCCGAGGTGGTTCGGCAGGATCTTCGACTGGTGGCCGAGGCCACCGGTGAGCTTGAGCCGCTTCGCAAGGTCGAGGTGAAGTCGAAGGCGTCGGGCGAGGTGCTCGAGACCTACGTCGAGGTGGGTGATCGGGTGGAGCCAGGCACGCTGCTCGCCCGCATCGATCCGCGCGACGTGCAGAACAGCTACAACCAGGTGCTGGCGGACTACGAGGTCGCACAGGAGCGGCTCACGGTGTCCGAGGCGCAGCTGCGTCGCTCCGAGAACCTGCTGGCCTCCGGGGTGATCACCGACCAGGAGCACGAGAGCCGGAGCCTGGACTTCGCGAACGCCCGGGCGGCCTTCGTACGGGCGGAGACGAGCGTCGAGCTGGCACGCCTGCAGCTCCAGGACGTGACGATCCGGTCGCCCATGACCGGGATCGTGCTGGTCAAGGACGTCGAAGAGGGTCAGGTGATCCAGTCGGCGTCGGGAAGTGTCTCCGGTGGAACCACCCTCGTGACGATCGCGAACCTTGACGTGGTCCAGGTGCGCACCCTGATCGATGAGACCGATGTGGGCCGGATCCAGGCCGGGATGCCGGTGAACGTGCGGGTCGAGGCGTATCCCGATCGCCGATTCACCGGCCAGGTCGAGAAGATCGAGCCGCAGGCCACCGTGCAGTCGAACGTCGTGATGTTCCCGGTGATCGTGCAGCTCCAGAACGCCGATGGCGCCCTGAAGCCCGGGATGAGCGCCGAGGTGGTCGTGACCGTCGCCGAGCGGCAGAACACCCTGACCCTTCCGAACAACGCGATCGTGACCTTCAACGAGATGCGCACCGCCGCCTCGGTTCTGGGCGTTCCGGACTCGCGCGTCGATCTGGACCAGTCGGCCTTCCAGCAGCTGACGCGGGAGCTGGCGGAGTCGCGGGGCCAGGAGGTGCCGGAGCAGGCGGTAATGCGCGGGGGCGGCGATGCGCCGAACCTTCAGGCGCTGCGGGAGCAGGTGGCACGCGGTGAGATCTCGCAGGACTCGATCCGGGCACTGATGCAGGCGGCCGGCGCCGCGCGCGGTGGAGCCGGGGCGGGAGCCCGCGGCGGCCAGGCCTGGGGGGGCGCGCAGCAGAGCAGCGGACTCGCCGCCCGTGGGGGCGACAACGACATGGGTCGGCCCGGCGTGGTCTTCGTGCGGTCGGCCGATGGTACGGTGAGCCCCCGGGCGATCCTGATCGGGGTGAACGACTGGAACAACTCCGAGGTGCTGATCGGGGTCGAGGAAGGGGAAGAGGTTCTGCTCATCGGGGGCGCACAGCTCCAGGCTCAGCAGCAGGAGCGGAACCAGCAGATGCGCGCCCGGATGGGCGGCGGACTGCCCTTCTGATGCCCGTGATCTACACGGCCTGCGCGGCCTGCGCGGCCTGCGCGACCTACACGACCTACCGGTACTGACCGATGCTGATCAAGGAAATCTTCATGGTCGCGCTCGGCGCGATCCGCGCGAACCTCATGCGCTCGATCCTCACGACGCTGGGGATCGTGATCGGGGTCGGGGCCGTGATCACCATGGTCGCCCTGGGTGAGGGAGCCCAGCAGAGGGTCGAGGCGCAGATCCAGCAGATGGGCACCGATGTCCTGACCGTGCGGCCGCAGCAGGCTCGCATGGGCGGGGTGGCGTCGGGGCAGAATGCCCGGCTGTACACCTCGTCGGCCGAGGTTCTGCGGGCCGAGGCCGGGAGCCTCCTGACCGTGGCCCCCGAGGCCAGCCAGCGGATGCAGATCACCAACCAGCGCTGGAACACCAATTCGTCGGTGATGGGCACCTGGCCGACCTATTTCGATGTGTACACCATGCCCATCGCGCACGGACGGCACTTCGAGTGGGGCGAGGTCGAGGGGCGTCGCCGCGTGGTGGTCCTGGGTGCCGACGTCGCCACCGACCTGAACACTCCGGCCCCCCTTCTGGTCGGACGCACGATCCAGATCGGGGGTACGCCCTTCGAGGTGGTCGGGGTGCTCGAGCCGAAGGGGGAGATGGGCTGGGCCCGTCCCGACGAGATGGTCTACATTCCGCTCTCGACCGCCCAGTACCGGGTCTTCGGAGGGCGGGACCGCCTGAACTCGATCCTGACCAAGGTCAACGGGGGTCCGTCCGAGATGGACATGGCCTACGATGTGATCGACGCCACCCTGCGCCGCGAGCACCGGATCGGTCCGGGCGCGCCCGCCGACTTCCAGATCCGCAACTCGACCGACCTGTTGGAGTCCTTTCAGGAGACCAACCGGGCCTTCACCTTCCTGCTCGCCGGGATCGCCGGGGTCTCGCTCCTGGTCGGCGGGATCGGGATCATGAACATCATGCTGGTGAGCGTGACCGAGCGGACCCGCGAGATCGGAGTGCGAAAGGCGCTCGGAGCCACGCGGGGCGCGATCCTCTTCCAGTTCATGGTGGAGTCGTTCCTGCTCTGCCTGCTGGGTGGCATCGTCGGGGTGCTGGCCGGCGCCGGCGGGGCGCACCTGATGACCAGCATGGCCGAGTGGGACACCGCGATCTCGGTTCAGGCGATCATCGTCGCCCTCGTCTTCTCGGGCGCGATCGGCCTGTTCTTCGGGATCTGGCCCGCCCAGCGAGCGGCGAAGCTCGACCCGATCGAGGCGCTCCGCTACGAGTGATCCGGGCTTCGGGTCGGCCTGAGGTCGCTTCCAGCGGCTTCACACCGGCCCCCGCCCGATCAGCAGTGCCCGATCAGCGCGTGATCTCGAGCGTCATCGACCGTCTCTCCCGCACGATCTCGAGCGGTACCGGAGGTGTGCGGTAGGCCCGATCCAGGGCCGACCGAGCTTCGGCGACCGTGCCGACCTCCCGGCCGTCGATCCGGATCAGCACGTCGCCCGCCCGCAGTCCGGCGCGGGCGGCGGGGCTGTCCTCGACGATGTCGACCACGAGAAGCCCCCGCTCGGTGCCGAAGTAGGGGGCGAGCCCCTCGTTGACCGGGGTCAGCTCCGCGCCCGCCACCACATTCTGCCCGCGCCAGTAGAAGGTGGGGCCGTCGACGGAGACCGGCGGAGCAAAGTAGCTCTCGAGGGACCGTCCATCGGGGAGCGCGTAGTGCCACCGCCGCGCCGACAGGGTGTCACCGGGCCCTGAGAACCGCAGGACCCCACCCAACCCCGCCGAGTCCCATGCGGCCGGCGCGCCAAACCACACGACTCCGGGCGCGCTCAACGAATCCCATTCGGGCGACAAGCCAAACCGCAGGGCTCCGCCCGTACGCAGCGTATCCCCCTCGCCCGGAAAGCGGACGCGCATGTCCCCGAACCGCAGGGTGTCCAACCCGCCGGACATGCGGAATTCCCGGACCAGCATGGTGTCCAACCCGCCGGCCCTGCGGAGTTCCCGGACCACCATGGTGTCGGACCCGGTGAGCATGCGCACCAGGACCGAGTCCATGCGCAGCACCTGCAGGCCCTCTTCGGGGCGCTGCACGACCATCGTCGGGCGGGCCTCGGCGGTGACCCTGAGCTCGATCTCCCGGCTCTCGCGTTCGACCCTCACGTGCACCTCGTCGCCCGGCTCGAGCTCCGTCGTCAGCGTCTCGAGCACCTCTTCGGAGGCCGGCGCCCCGTCGATGGCCAACAGCCGGTCTCCATCCTCGATCCCCGCCCGGTCCGCCGGGCTGTCGGGCACCACGCGTGCGATGTACCACCGCTCCGGTGCCGGGGCCGGCTCGCCATTGATCTGCATGCCCAGCCACCCCGAAGACAGCGCGTGAGTCGCCTGGAGTCCCCGCTGGAGGCCCTCGATACGGAGGACCTCAACGCGGCGGTCCTGCGCCTGTACCTCGGCGATGCCGGGCACGAGAGGCAGGACGAAGAGTGCGAGCAGGGCCGCGGCTCCCGCATAAGGGGTGCGCCGCAGGCTCGGTCGAGTGCGATGGGTCGTCATCGGAATCTCCTTCAATACCAGTCGCGGGTGTACGAGGCCTGGATGCCTCGAAGCGTGGCTTCCCGCTCGGCGTGCATGTTCACGAGCAGCCCGTTCAGGAAGGGGTCGGCCGGAAGCTCCCGGACCGCGGCCTGGCTGGCGGCCATCAGCGTTTCGAGGGCGGCAAAGCGGGTGAGGGGGTCCTCGGGAGCGAAGCCCCGTTCCACCTCGGCGCGCTCCCGGTACTCGAGCAGCGCCTGCAGGTACCATCGCTCGATGAGCTGGACCAGCTCTCCCGCCTCTTCGAGGGTGAGCTCCCGGTCGGGCTCGGCCATGGCGGTCAGAATCGACGCGGGCGTCTCCCCCGAGAATCCCCCGGTCGGGCTCGACGCCGTCGCTATCGCCTGGCCCCCTCCCGGCCGATCCCGATCGAAGGGCAGCCACGCGCCGAGGCCGACGCCGGTGACGATCAGCAGGATGGCCGCAGCCGCCTGCAGCCATGGCCTCGCCACAAGTCCGCTCCCGGCGGGGTTCCGAAGAAGTCCTTCGGTCCGCAGGCGGGGCTCCAGGCGGTCCCAGTCCCCGGCGGGGGGGCGAAGCGGAGGGAGGTGCGACAGCGCGAGCCGCTGGGTCCGCAGCGCATCGAGCTCCTCGCGGCAGATCCGGCACCGGTTCAGGTGACCCCGCTCCTCGGTCGAGGGCGACTCGTCGACCAGACGAGCCAGGGTGTCGGGGCTCAGGTGATTCATGCTTCGACTCCTTCCTTCGATTCGGTGGTGATCGTACCGTGCAGCAGCTCTCTCATCCGGCCGCGGGCCTTGAAGAGCTGGGACTTCGAGGTCCCCGGGCTCACGGCCAGCAGCTCGCCGATCTCCTGATGGGTGTATCCTTCCACATCATGGAGGACGAGCACCTGTCTCATCCGCTCCGGCACCCGGTCCAGCGCCTCGGCGATCCGATCCTCGAGGAGCACGTCGCGGCGTGTGGGAGCCACCGAGAGGTTCTCGGAAAGCTCCGATTCCCGATCGCGCCGGGTCCCCGCCCGCCGCTGCATCTGCAGCGCCTGGTTCACGGCGATCCGGTGAATCCAGGTGCCGAAGCGGGCGTCGCGGCGAAAGCCCGAGAGCCCTCGAAGGGCGTTGATCCAGGCCTCCTGGGCGCAGTCCTCGGCCCGATGGTCATCGCCCACGATCCTCCGCACGACCGCAAAGACTCTCGGCGCGTGGCGCTCGTAGAGCGTTCGGACCGCCAGGGGGTCTCCCTGCGCGGCGCGCTCGATGAGGCGTTGTTCGGTCATTTGCCCGATCCGATCGGGAGGTGAGAGGATCCACTACCCATGAGATGACGGGTCCCGCAAGAAGGTTGCCCGGCAGCTACTACCCGGATTCGGCCCGGATCGCTCACCCGGCGGCGGGAGGGAGGCGCCGGCAGGGCCCCGTCGGGAACCGGGGCGCGGCCGTCCGGTGGCTTGTCGCGACCCCCCCGGAGGGTTAGCGTCGGGGCCGATCTGGTGCCGCCACAGTCCCGTGGCATTCGACAGGCACCCAAATTCACGGATTCGAGCGGAGAGAATGGATGCAACGGAGCGGACCCACCCCCGCCGAGGGAATTCTGGTCGTCATCGGGGTCCTGATCCTCTATATCGTGATCGGCGTGACGATGCACCTGCTGATCGGCGAGGCGGGCATCCTGATCACGCAGGTCCTCGTCCTGCTGGTTCCGGCGCTCCTCTTCGTGCGGCTGCGCGGCTACTCCTTCACCCGGACCTTCTCGCTGCGCCGACCGACGCGCCGCGGCCTGCTCGGCGCCACTCTTCTCATGCTCGGAGGCCTTCCGATCGCATGGGTCTTCACCTGGCTCCAGAGCTTCGTGCTCCCGGTGCCGGTGGAGATGCTCGAGGGCCTCACCGAGTTCCTGCTGACCGACGACCCCCTCCGGATCGCCTGGCTCGTCCTGCTCGTGGCGGTCACCCCCGCGATCTGCGAGGAGTTCCTCTTCCGGGGCGTCCTTCTCTCGAGCTTTCGCGGTGGCTGGAAGACCCCCACCGCCATCATCGCCTCCGGCCTGATCTTCGGGGCCTTCCACCTGTCGCCCGAGACCGCCTTCCGCTTCGTGCCGACGGCGTGGCTGGGGATCCTCCTGGCGTGGATCGTGGTCGAGACCCGCTCGATCTGGACCGCGGTCCTGCTACACTTCCTGAACAACGGACTGATCCTCATGCTCACCCTGCTACCGGCGACGCGCGAGATGGCCTCCGACGTCGATCAGGACCCGCCGTGGCTCCTGATTCCCGTGGCCATCCTGATCTTTGTGGCGGGGATCCGGGTACTGAGACAGGAGGGCCGCCGCTTGCGCGAGGAGTCGGACGCGGAGGTCGGCGATCCACACCCGACCGACCCCGAGTCCGAGGCGTTCACGTGAGCCACGACTGGCGCGCCTGCTCGCATCGACTTCGACCAGCCACCGTTCCACTGCGACGAACCACCGTCCGACCACTACCAGACACCGTTCGACCACCACGAATTTGAAGATCCACCAGATGGGGAGGGATTCAAATGCTCGGCACACTCTTCGCGGTCCTCGCGGTGATCGTCCTGGTCGGCTGGCTGGTGCAGCGGCGGGAGGTCAGGGAGACCGTCGAGGGCCGACGACCGGTGGTGACCGACGACCACCTCCGTGAGATTCTGGATCGGGGCAGCGTCGACGTCGGTGAAGATGAGCCGCTCGACGAAGCGGAGATCCGCGAGGCCGAGGACGAGTTCTGGGATGGAGCCGAGTGGGACGACCCCGAGGCGTTTCACCCGTGATCAGGGATCCCAGCCGTAGCGGTAGTAAATTCCCGGAAGGGGGACCAGATTGGTATTCGGAGGGGTGTCGTCTTCGGGGTCGAGCCGGTTGACGGCCACAGCCCGATTGAGCGCCACCTCGAGTCCCAGTGCATGGCCGCCGGTCACACGCCAGTCCACCCCGAGCGGCGCCCGGAGGATCAGCACCGAGCCACTCCCGTCCTCGGTCCAGGCCGTCAGACTCCACAGGCCGCCGCCGACGAAGGGTTGGAAGCGACCATCGGTGAAGTACCGTTTGCCGGCCACTGCCACCGCCACCTCGCGAAAGGTGATCGTACCCACTGTGAGTTCACCCGACCAGTTTCCCCGACGATACTCGGCGATGGCCCCGATGAATCCGGTGCCTCCGAGTGACACCCCGAGGCGGAGTTCGTCGGTGGGCTCGGGGCCATTCTGTGCCGATCCGTCGGCCGCTCCCACGAGGAGCCAGAGGAAGAAGAATGGCACGAGAAGGGGGGTTCGGCTCATGGATCGGATCCGCGGGGAACAGAAGGGGCCGTTCGGGACACCCGATAAGGTAGGAGGGAGGCGCGCGAGAAGGGAGCCCCCCGCTCCACGCACTCGACCGTCGCGAGCGCTGCCGGCGATGCTTCTGCTCTTCGTGGCGGCCGCGTGCGGCACTCCCGACACCCCCCCCTTCGACGGGGCCGGTCTGCCGGGTACGGCCCTCGAGTATCTCCAGCCGCACTCGATCTCGACGTATCATCTCGCCCCCGGGATCACCTACCGCGGGGTCCGCAGCGCACACGAACCCTGGTCGGTGCACCTGCTCGAGGTGGATCCGATGCGCTGCGAGCTGGCCTTCGAGGTGGTCCGCTCGAACGAGGAGAAGGGAAGGGAATCGGTAACCGCACTGGCGAGGGCCGCCGAACCGGTGGTGATCGCCGCCGTCAACGGCTCGTTCTTCACCGAAGAAAACGAGCCGCTGGGCGTAGAGGTCTCGAAGGGAGAGATCCGCGGCCGCACGGCCCGTCCGGTCTTCGCCTGGCGTCCGGGGGAGCCCCCCTGGGTGGGCCCCGTGCGATGGGAGGGCGATTCGCTGCAGGTCGGTGAATGGTCCCTTCAGGAGGGGGCGCCGGACGGGGCAACCGAGATGCTTCCCGGCTTCCCCGCGCTCCTGAGGGAGGGGCGGTGGGTCGGAGATCTGGAGCAGGAGGCCCGTCCGGCCTTCGCCACGGCGCGCGACCCGCGAACCGCCGTCGGCTGGGATCCGGTACGCGAGACCCTCTGGCTCGTGGTCGTCGATGGGCGACGCGAGCAGGTCGAGGGAATGACCCTTCCCGAACTCGCCGAGCTCCTCAGGTCGCTCGGGGCGCGCGAAGGGGTGAACTTCGACGGGGGTGGCTCATCGGCGATGGTCGTGAAGGGCCAGCTCGTGAGTCGCCCCTCGGACCCATGGAGGGAGCGCCCGGTGGTCAATGCGCTGGTCCTGAGCCAGGACCCGGACCGGTGCCGGGACGAGGCGCCGGCCCCATAAAGCATGTCGGATTAATGTTTGAAGTGGGAACCGAGTGGCGGGTCGGGGGTCTCGATCACCATGACCATTCAATCCCAGCACCCCACCGATACGAATCCCGACCGACCCGGAGTTTCCCCGGCGGTCATGCCCCCGCACCCCACCCCGAGCGAGTTCGAGCTCGTGCCGGAGATCCAGAACCGCTGGAGTCCCAGGGCGTTTTCGTCCCGGCCGGTGCCCCGCGATCTGACCCGGCGGCTTCTCGAGGCGGCCCGGTGGGCACCCTCGTCCTTCAACGAACAGCCCTGGCGCTTCCTGGTCGGCGATTCCGAATCACCGGCGTTTCGCGAGACCCTGCGCGACCTGCTCATGGACGGAAACGCCTGGGCTCGCCGGGCTCCCGTCCTGATGCTGTCCGCATGGCGGAGCCGCCTGACGAAGAATGACAAGGCGAACCGGGTCGCACTTCGCGACCTGGGAGCGGCCGAAGAGAACCTCTTCCTGCAGGCGGTCTCCCAGGGGCTGGTGGCCCACCAGATGGGGGGCTTCTCGGTCCCCGCAGCCGAGGCCCTCCTGCGCGAGCAGGGGCTCGGGCCGGAATTCGAGGTGGGGGTCATGACCGCCATCGGCTTTCCCGGTGACCTTGATGACCTCGACGGGTCGCTGCGCGAGCGTGAACTGAAGCCCAGGAAGCGCAAGCCGCTCTCCGAGATCGCACTCTTTGGCGGCGCGGGCGACGACGAGGTCTGAGCGACGCGGAAATCGTGAGCCGTGTCGGCGGTGGATCGCTCGGCGCTGGAAGCCGATCGCGGCACGTACGTGGCAGTCGCCGCTCTCCGAGCGCTCCGGAGAATGGGTCGCCGCAGCGCTCAGCGCTGGAAGGCGATCGCGGCACCCACGTACACGCCCCGTCCGGGTCCGGGCTCGAAGAACCGGCCCTCGAAGGCGTTGGCGGTCACCGACGTGTTGTAGGTGGCGTCGAAGAGGTTGGTGACACCCGCGAAGGGGCTGAACTGAAGCCCGGCAAACTCGACATCGTTTCCACCCACCCGAAGGTCGGAGAGCCAGTAGCCGGGGGACTCCGCCTCGGGGTCGTTCGCGTCGTTGCCTGGGATGGGCGCGCTGGTCTCTCCGCGAAGCTCCACGAACCAGAGCCCCGGCCCGATACGCACGATTCCTTCGAAGCGACGTGGGGAGAGGCCGGGCACCTGGTTGCCGGCATAGTCGACGCCGTCGACCTCGTAGTCGCGAAAGCGGGCGTCGTTCGTCGACAGCACGAAGCGGGCGCTCATCATCGGGTCGGGATTGAACTGAAGGGTGGCCTCCCATCCGTCGCGACGGGAGCGTCCCGAGTTGCGGAAGTACCGTCGATCGGTCTGGCCATCGATTTCGAAGGGGACGATCTCGTTGTAGAGCACCGTGTGGAAGTAGGTGAGCTCCCAGGCCGTCGAGTTTCCGACGAGGCCGCGTGCACCCAGCTCCGATGTAATTCCGACCTGCGGCTCGAGTTCGAGGTTGAATCCGCCCAAGCCGTCCTCCCGGGTCGACATCTCCGAGGTCGTGGGGGTCTCGAAAGCTGTCGACAGGTTCACGTAGGCGCCGAAGGCCCGATGGAAGGCAGCGTGAAGCCCGAAGGAGGGAGAGGCGGAGTCGAGGGTCTGATGGCCCGAGCCATCGGGGCGGCCAGCGGGTCCTCCCAGTCGATCATCGGCGGAAAAGCGGATCCGGTCGTAGCGCAGGCCGGTGAGCACATCGAGGATCGGGGCGATCGGTAGAAGCGCCTGCAGGAAGATCGCGCCCCCGAGGACGCGCTCGGACTGGTCCAGGAGGACGGGGCCCCGGACCCCTTCGTGGTTCTCGTGGGTGCGACGGTCGTCGAGCTGGAGGTCGGTCTCGAAGCCCATGGCCCACCAGAGCGGTCCCATCTCGGACATCGTGTCGGTGCGGATCATGGCCCGCACCCCCGCGGCCTGTCGGTCGAGGTCGATGAAGTCGCCGGGGTTGGGGTTCTTCACGTCACGGCTGAGGCCATATCCCGACAGCTCCACCTCGCGGCCATTGACCGGACCGATCCAGCGCACCCCGAGCTGCCCCTGGCGCACCGACTTTCCGGCCTGCTGCACGACATTGGTGGGAAAGGCCTGGCGGTCACCGCGGAGGATCGCGTTCGCGCCGAGCGAGCCGGGGTTCTCGGCGACCAGGTCCATCGCGTTCAGCGTCACCCGGGCTTCGCCGCCCCCCAGGGGGAAGTAGGTGTAGGCATTCACCTGGTCGCGCAGGGTGGCTCCGTAGGTCTGGCTCGCCGTGGCGTCCGGATGCAGCCGGTACCCACCCCACTCGTAGCGCGACAGGTTGACGAGGTAGCCGGCCGACCCGATCCGTCCACTCGTGGTGCTCTGGTTCTGTCGGAGTCCGAAGTCGCCGTATACCGTTCGGAACTGCTGGCGGAAGGGGGACTCGGGGGGTTGCTGAGAGCGGAAATCGAGCACCCCTCCCGAGGCGTTTCCGTACAGGGCCGACCCCGGGCCGCGCAGCGCCTCGACCCGGCCCAGGCTTCCCAGGTCGAGGTGATCGAGGTTGGATTGTCCGTCGGGGAGGGTGGCTGGGATCCCATCGACCAGGATGCGGATCCCCCGGACGCCGAACTGCGAACGGGCACCGAATCCGCGGATCGAGATCCTCTCGCCCACGGCATCGTTGAAGCGGTTCTGCACCTGCACCCCGGGGAGTCCCTGGAGCGCTTCATCGATCGAACTGTTCGAGCGGCCGCGCTGAAGGATCTCCTGGCCCAGAACCGACACCGCGAACGGGGCCGACGAGATCTGGATCGGGCTGCGCAGAATCTGGACCACCACGCCCTCGAGGAGGATCGGGGAGCGGGGGTCTCCGGCCCGCAGGGTGCCGACGAGGGTGTCGGGAAGGCTCGGGTCGCCCAGACGGATCGTGTCGGCGCTGAGGGTGTCGCGGATGATCGTGTCCGAAGGCGCCGGAATCGGGGCGAGCGCCTGCGCGGCGACGCCGGGCCCCCGATCCAGGAGGGGGCCGGCCAGAACGATGAGAAGGCCGACGGCGAGGGGAAGCAGCCGTCGGGAGGGATGATCCATCAGGGGCATGAAGGGGTGTGCGCAGGGTTGTGAGGAGGTCGGATGGGCAAGGTAGGGAGGACGGCAGTCGCTGTCGAGTGATCGCGGGTCCAGCCTTCGTCGCTTACCTTGTGGGCGCCATCAATCGGCGGGTTCAACGAGGGCCGACCGGTGGCGCCTCGTTCGACCCATTCTGATCCGCGCGGACCGGCGCCGACGCTCAATGGCCTGCTCGATCCGGCGCCGACGCCGACAGACCCGACCCTTCACCCTTCCGACCCAGCCCCGGACCTTGTCACCCATCCCCAGTGACCCACCCATCCCGAGCCCCGCTCCCCCCGCCGCGTCTTCGATCGGTGCGCCCGCCTTCGATGCGGAGCGTTTCGCCGATCGGCGCGCGCGGGTGC
>REBS01000061.1 GCA_007692605.1 Gemmatimonadales bacterium | reverse complement strand
CTCTCCAGGCGGGCCAGCTGCCCGAGCAGTACGGCCCGTCGCTTCCGGCGAGCCTCGTCCGATTCGCCGTCGTCTCCGGCGCCGGCCTCCTCGTCGATCTTCGCGATGGCCAGGAGGATCTCGCGCCGTCGCCGGGCGGGATCCACCGTCCCAAGAGGCGCGCCCTGCCCGACCGCGGGATCCGGGGTCCGAGCCCCGCCCCGATGCACGAACACTGCGCCCAGAAGGACCAGCAGGAGCGCGACGCCCACCGCGAGCCAAGCGGTCGGAAGCTCGCCCTCCTCGCCGATTCGTACGCGCACCACCCGGTCCTCGAGGTCCTCGGCCCACCAACGCATGTAGGAGCTTCCTCGCTCCATCTCGATGGGCGCGTCGGCTCGCAGCCCGTCTACGATCAGTGGGGGCGCGGGCTCGCGAACCAGAAACTCCACGCCGTCCGTACGTCCGGTGAGCGGAATCGAGGTCTCGAGCGATGCCAGGTCGTACTGGATCACCAGGAGGCGATCTCCGGGTGGAAACGCGCCGGAGACCAGGAGGGTGGCGTCCTCGAAGCGGACCTCCTCGGAGCCCGGCCCTCCCTCCATGAGACGAAAGGAGGTCGCCCCCGGCGGAAGGGGATAGCGCCAGACGACCTCCCCGGGCTCCGACGGAACCCAGGTCACTCTCGCCTCGTTGTGAACCTGGATGATATCGGTGACCCGCCAGACTCCGGGGCCTTCGTCGATCACGATATTCCGAATCTCGACGACGAGGTCCAGCCCCTCAGCGGGAACCGTCTGGGTGGGAAAGGCCCGGATCACGTACTCCTCGGGGACCTCCTCGGGCCGGAAGAGTGGGGGGCCGAAATAGAGGATCCCGTCGCGCCGATGCGAGACGAAGAGCGACTGGCCACCCCCGATCTGCGGCATTCCGGTCAGGTCGAAGCTGAAGCGCCCATCGGAATCGACCCGGAGCGAGTCGAGCGGGCCCGCCTCTTCGGGGTTGACCCCGTGCAGTACGACAGTGCCCGAATCCGGGGGCTCATCGACCAGGAGCAGGCGCCCCTCGAGCCGGTCCGGGCCCGCGGGAGCCGGATCCTGCCCGTGGCCATCGGAAGGGACGAGTAGCGCGCACGCGAGGGCGACGCAGAGCAGCCGGATCAAGGGGAGAAACGCCCGAAGTCCTCGGGGTTCATCTTACGGAGATACTCCTTGAGTTCCTCGGGGTCCATCGAAGGCGTCGACTCCGAGCTCTCGCCTTCGCCCCCCTTTACCCCGGGAGCGTCTCCGAAGACCTCGTCGGCCTCGATGACCGAATCTCCCTCGTCGATCTCCACCGAGGCGCGTTCGAGGAGGGCGTCGTTGGCGAAGATGCGCGCCTCGGACCGCAGCGCCACCGCGATCGAGTCCGAGGGGCGCGCATCGATCGTGACCACGTCGCCGTCGCGATCGATGACCAGCTCCGCGAAGTAGGTGCTGTCGGAAACGCGGCTGATCACGACCCGCTCAAGGGTGCCCCCGAGTCCCTTCAACACCGCCATGAGTAGATCGTGGGTGAGGGGCCGAGAGAAGTTCATCTCGGCGAGTCGCATGGCGATCGCGCTGGCCTCGCCCGGTCCGATCCAGATCGGGAGAACCCGCTCACCTTCGAGCTCCTGCAGGATCACGACGGGTGTGTTCGACGCACGGTCGAGTCCGAGACTCTGCACCTTCACTTCCACCAACAATGATCCTCCTTCCACACAAGCTCGTGACGTCGAGACGGGGGATGGCCCGAGGCTCCGGGACCCGAGCCCGGCCGGCCTCCGACTCCGGGGGAAAAGACCCCCGCCGACCTCAGTGGTTCCCCCCTCCCGATCAGAACCAGGCGCGCAGCCGGTCGACCCGGTCCAGGCGCTCCCAGGGAAAGAGCTGAACGGTTCGGTCGAAGCGGCTCACGGACTCCGGACTTCGGCCGAAGTGGCCATACGCCGAGGTCGGCGAGTAGATCGGGGACCGCAGCTTCAGCTCCTCGATGATCCCCCGGGGACGAAAATCGAAGGTCTCGGCGACCGCCTTCGAGAGACGTTCGTCGGGCTCCACCCCGGTGCCCTGGGAGTCGACCCAGACGCTGACCGGCTCCGCCACGCCGATCGCGTACGCCAGCTGGATCTCGCACCGACGGGCCAGACCGGCGGCCACCACGGTCCGGGCGGCCCAGCGGGCGGCGTACGCACCGGATCGATCGACCTTGGTGGCGTCCTTGCCCGAGAAGGCGCCGCCCCCATGGCGACCGACGCCGCCGTAGGTGTCGACGATGATCTTACGCCCGGTGAGTCCGGCGTCCCCCTGCGGGCCTCCGATGATGAAGGAGCCGGTGGGATTGATGTGCACCCGGGCCGTGGCCGGATCATAGAGCTCGGCGGGAAGGACCGCCGCAATCACCTCTTCGCGGATGCCCTCCTCTAGGTGGGCTCGCGAGACGTCGGGGCTGTGCTGGGCGCTCACGACCACCGTGTCGATGCGCACCGGCCGATCGTCCTCGTAGGCGACCGTCACCTGGGCCTTTCCGTCGGGCCGGAGCCATGGAAGCGCCCCGGAGTGGCGCAGTTCGGCCAGCCTGCGGGTGAGCTGGTGCGAGTACTGGATCGGCGCAGGCATGTGGGCGTCGGTCTCGTCGCTCGCGTAGCCGAACATCATCCCCTGGTCCCCCGCCCCGCCCGGATCGACGCCCTGAGCGATCTCAGGTGCCTGCCGATCGATCGTGGTCAGCACGGCGCAGGTCTTCGAGTCGATCCCGAACTCGGGGTCGGAGTAGCCGATCTCCTTGAGCGTGGCGCGCACGATGTCGGGGATCTCGGCGTAGGTCTCGGTGGTGATCTCGCCTGCGATCAGGACCAGCCCCGTCGTGACGAGGGTCTCGCAGGCGACCCGTGCGTTCGGGTCCTCGGCCAGGATGTGATCCAGGATCGAGTCCGACACCCGGTCCGCGACCTTGTCGGGATGGCCTTCGGTTACCGATTCCGATGTAAAGAGACGTTCGCTCACCGCGACTCCAGAGATTGTGTGATCCGTTGGGGGGGACCGAGGACGAGGGGCCCGAAACCGGCCCGAACCTTATATCGATCTCAGGGGAGGGACAAGCTCCACCGGCCCGAGAAGGCGGACAGGTCGACCGCGTTGCCCAGTCCCTCGGCCAGACACCGGGTGACGTCGGCCGAGGTCGAGGCGGCCAGGGCCCGGCGGGCCGCCGCGCGCGCGTCTTCGACCCGAAAGCTCCGAATGACCTTCTTCACCTCGGGAAGCGCCGGCCATGCCACCGAGAGCGCCCCGATATCCAGCCCCACCAGGAGGAAGGTCCCCAGCGGGTTCGCGGCCATCTCGCCACAGACGCTCACCTCGATGCCGGCCGCGTGCGACACGCGGGCCACCTGGTGGAGCTGGCGCACCACGGCCGGATGAAAGGGATTGTAGAGCTCCGCCAGCCGGGAGTTCGTGCGGTCCACGGCCAGCGTGTACTGAACGAGGTCGTTCGTCCCGATCGAGAAGAAGTCGCAGTGCCGGGCGAGCTCGGCGGCGTCGAGGGCGGCGGCGGGCGTCTCGACCAGGATCCCGAGCTTGTACGACGACGCGAAGGGGATCCCCTCATCCTTCAACCGGGCCTCTTCCTCGCCCAGCAGTTCGCGGACGCGCAGGATCTCCTCGACGTCGTTGACCAGGGGAAGAAGGATGCGGATGTCGCCGTGCGCCGTCGCTCTCAGGATGGCCCTCAACTGCGGACGAAAGAGCTCCAGTCGGTCCAGGCACACGCGAATCGCCCGCCAGCCCAGGAAGGGATTCTCTTCGGCCGGCATGTTCAGGAACATCGGGAACTTGTCGCCGCCCAGGTCGAAGGTCCGGATGAAGACGGCCCGGTTGGGAAAGGTCTCGGCCACGTGCCGATAGGCCTCGTACTGCTCCTCTTCCTGGGGCATCGAGCTGCGCCCGACCACCAGGAACTCCGTGCGAAAGAGCCCCACTCCCTCGGCCCCGTGCTCCCGTGCCCGGACCGATTCGCCGGGAAGGTCCAGGTTGGCCCGCAGGGCGACCGGATGCCCGTCCAGGGTGATCGGGTCCAGCCGGGCGATCTGGGCGAGCTCCTCCTCCCACCCCTGGATCCGCACCCTCCGATCCTCGAACACATCGCGATCACGCGCCTCGGGGTCGATGATCAGGCGTCCGACCCGCCCGTCGACGATCGCGTCCTGCCCCTCTTCGACCGATCGACTCGCATGCACGAGCCCGACGACCGCCGGAATCCCCAGCGACCGGGCCAGGATCGCCCAGTGAGACGTCCGGGTCCCCTGGTCGGTCGCGATCCCCACGACCCGGGCGGGATCCATCTGAACGGTGAGCGAGGGGGTCAGGTTGCGCCCGACGATGATAATCGGTTCGGTGCTCTCGTCCTCCCATGCCTGAGGGTCCGGAAGGTCCAGCAGCCGGTGCAGCAGGCGCACCTGCAGGTCCTCGAGATCGTTCAGCCGATCCAGGACCATCGGGTTCGACGTGCGCCTCCAGAGGTGCTGGAGTTCGAGCATCCGCCAGTGGAAGGCCCTCGAGGCCGGCAGGCGGTTCTCGGCGATGTACTGGACCGTCCCGTCCACCACCTCGGCGTCGTCGAGCATCAGGATCTGCGGATCGAAGATGCGGGCCTCCATGTCGCCCAGGCGGTCCGCCGCCTCGCTCTGGATCCGCTCGAGATGGGCCTTCACCTCGGCGCGCGTTCGATGAAACCGCTCGATCTCGGCATCCACCTCGCCCGAGGGCAGGGTCCGATGCGGTACGTCCGGGATCGCCCAGTTCAGCAGGTGCACCTTCCCGAAGGCGATCCCTTCCGACGCCGGAAGGCCGTCGAGGGTGACACTCATGGCTCTTCTCCCGCCTCGCCGAAGCCGTCTTCCACCAGGTCTCCGAGCGCCTCGAGGGCCTCTTCGGAATCCGGCCCCTCGCCCCGGATCGTGAGCTCGGCCCCCTGCTCCGCCGCGAGCATCAGGACGCCCATGATGCTCTTGCCGTTCACCTCGAGCCCGTCACGGGCCAGGACGATTTCGGACTTGAAGCGTCCGGCGAGCTTCACGAACGCCGCAGCCGGCCTCGCGTGCATCCCCATGCGGTTCGCGATCCGGACGCGTCGTTCCTGGACCGGAGTTTCATTCATCGACATTCCAATCGGTGTAAGAATAGGTTCGAGAGGGTCCCGACCCCGGTCAGCCGAAGTCAGGATCCTCCGAAGAGCAGGGTCAGCCCGAAGCCCAGCACGACGAGGGCGAGGGCGAATGCGGCCGGCAGGAGCCCCGAGAGGGCCATGCCCTTTCGCTGGCCGGCCAGGACCAGGATTCCGCCGGCGGCGATCCAGAGGAGCGGACGGTCCAGCCACTGGACGGCCACCACCGAGAGCACCCCCGTCACGACTCCGGCCAGAACCACGGCCGCACCTCTCGCCCGCTCCGCCCATCCGCCCAGGTTCGCCCGCTGAAAGGCCAGCGCCACGGCACGACCGTGTCGGAGCCCGACCCCCGTCCCCCACCAGCGCAGGCCCAGGTGGAGCCCGTTGAACAGAGCGAGAAAGAGGATCACCGCTCCCACGGGGGAGGCGCCGAGGATCCATACCGTCCCGCCCAGGAGGAGGGCCGCGGGCAGGCCACCGGCCCAGACGAGGGCGTCGCCCATCGCGCCCAGCGGACCCCGGAGCGCCACCCGGAAGCGGTCTCGCTCGTCCGACGTGGCCCCGGCGCGGCGCATCGCTTCGAGGGCTCCCATCGCCACGGAAGCGAGGTACGGGTGGCTGTTGAAGTGCCAGCGCGTCCCCACGTCGACCGTCGGGTCGGGCTCGGCGCCCTCAGCGGTCGCACGGCCCCCCCCGAGCCCCCACGCCAATCCGGTACCCAGCAGATCGGTAGGGTTCCACGCGGCCTGGATCAGAAGCGACCGCAGGGTCAGACGAAGCCTCACGATGCGCTCCCCGCCGGGGTGATCGCGAGCGCGAGGGCGACCCCCACGAGGAGCCCCGCTCCGAGCAGTATGAGAGGTCGGTGCGCACCCGGCCGACCCGAACGCGAGGCCGCCATCCCGCTCAGCGAACCCAGGCCGAGCAGCCCGGCCAGGACCAGGAGCGCGATGGTCTCGGGGGTCGGCAGAGGCCATCGGGCGCCTGCGAATTCGATGATTCCGACGATCCCCACCAGCGTGACCACCCCCAGTCCAATGGCCGTGAGTGTGGTGCCACGGAGGCCCTCCAGCCCCAGCGCCGTAAACTGGGCCCGAGCCAGCTCCCCTTCCCCCCCACCTCGAGCCCACGCCCGGGCGGTGACTCGATCATTCAGTCGGCGCTGCTGCACCGTGCTCCGACCTCCGGCCCAGGCCCACACGATGCCGAAGGCGACGCCCAGAGCGATCAGCCCACCCGGGACACCGGGAGCGGAGAGCGCGAGGGCCACGGCGGGAACGGCGGCGGGCCCGGGCTCGGGCAGCACCACCCCCCCGACCGCCAGATTCCCCAGGAAGAGCAGCTCCAGGATCCCCCCGACGATCGCGCCGGTCACGGGGTCGCCCAGGATCGCCCCGGCCAGCGTCCCGCTGACGAAGGCCCGAGACACCATGAACTGCCCGAACGCCGTCACATCGAGGGTGGCCCAGGTTCCCAGTCCGACCAGGAGAATCCACTCGGTCGGGGTCATTCGTCCGGGCCCAGGAGCCGTTCGAGCCCCGCGGGCGGGGTACTCGGCAGATCTCGGGCCGTGACCCGGGCGCCCGCATCGTCGAGCCGGCGGATCGCCTCGACGTCGGAGTCATCCAGGTGAAGGTAGGTCAGAACCCGGCGACGACCCGGCGCGTCGTGCAGTCCCCCGAGGTTGACCTTCACCCCGTCCATGTCCCCTCGGGCCGAGAGTGCGGCCATCGCGGGAAGGGAGCGGGTGAGCAGGACCGTGACCTCCGGCGCGCTCCGAAGCCTCTCGAGCTCGTCGAGCGCCGCTTCGGTGGTCAGGAAGCTGGCCCGGACCCCCGGTGGCAGGCCGAGTCGATACAGCTCGGTCTCCCACTCGCTGGCGGCCAGTTCGTCGTCGACCACCAGGTAGTGGTCGGGCTGGAGCACACTGCCCCACCCCACGGTCACCTGACCGTGGATCAGCCGTTCATCAACCCGGTACAGTGCGATCGGCATGGTCGTCGCGTCGTTCGAGCGAACGGATCGAGGACCGCCCCCGCTCGGTGAGCCGCTCCACCAGCTCGTCCAGGGGAAGGTCCCGATGGAAGACGAAGTCGAGCAGCATCGGCAGGTTGGTCCCGAAGAGCACGGTGCGATTGCCGGGATCGCGGCAGATGAAGCGAGCGGTGATCGCACAGCTCCCCGACGGCATGTCGGTAAAGATGATCGTGGGCCCCGGACCGGCGACCTCGAGCACCGCCTGCAGCAGTGCATCGGGGCTCTTTCCGTCGTTCGAGACGGCAATCAGCGCGTCGGGATCCGAGCCCGCGATCCGCCGTACCGCGTCGACCATCCCGTGACACATCGAGCCGTGTGTCAGCAGGATGCCCCGAACCGACTCCATCACCGGCTCCCCTCCACCCTCACTCATAGTCCTCCTCCAGATATTCCCCGACGGGAAGCATCGCACCCTTGAGCTTTCGGTCGAAGGCGGCGGCCGAATCCACCCCGGTGTACTTGAGCAGGTGGTTCATGGCGACCACCTCGGAGATCACTGTGATGTTCTTGCCCGGATTCAGGGGGATCGTGACCCGGGGAAGCTCGACCCCCAGGATCTCCATGGTGTCGGCATCGAGACCGGTGCGGGTGTAGGACCCATCCTCGCTCCACTCATCGAGCTGGACCACGACTTCGATACGCTTCTGCTGACGAATCGCGCGTACCCCGAACAGGGCGGGCACATCGATGATCCCGACCCCGCGAATCTCCATGTGATGCTTCTGGAGCCGGTGGCCCTTGCCGATCAGGACATCGTTTCCACGCTGGCTCACCATGACCAGGTCGTCAGCAACGAGACGGTGTCCCCGCTCGACCAGGTCGAGCACGCACTCGCTCTTCCCGATCCCGCTCTTTCCCATGAAGAGAAGGCCCACCCCGTAGACATCGGCCAACGACCCGTGGACCGAGGTGTTCGGAGCCAGCTCGACCTCGAGAAAGGGCTTCATGCGCCGATAGAAGTCCTTGGTCGACAGCGGGGTCACGAAGATCGGGACCCCCCGGGCCCTGGCCTCTTCGAGAAGCGCCTCGGGCACCTTCTGGCCCTTCGTGACGAAGGCCGCCGGGAAGTCCTGCGAAAAGAGGATCCGGAGCCGATCCCTCGCCACCTCGGGGTCCAATCCCTCCAGGAACGTCATCTCGGTCTGTCCCAGCACCTGCATCCGACCGGTGGGGAATCGATCCACGAACCCGGCGAGCGCGAGTCCGGGACTCGACATGTCGGGGTCGAGGCACTCCCGTTCGAGCGAGAGTTCGGGGGTCAGAAGGTCCATCGGGAGACTCGGCCCCTTCACGCGGGCGATCCGGTCCACCGAAAGGGTGGGAGTGGGCAAGGGCTACTCCAGGCTCGCTTCGGAGCGCGGTTCGGGATCGACGAGCTCGGCGATTCGAGGCCCCCGATGATCGGTGACCTGGCTCCGTCCGCGCGTCAGGATCCGCCGCATGCGCTCGAGCATCTGGTCCAGCGCGGGCCGGAACTCGGTGTCCTGGCCGCGCGCGACCGCGGGCGTCGCCCCCTCCCTCGTGAGGATGGCCTCGACCGACTTGCGATGCCCCTCGGCCTCGAAGATGATCTCGGCCGACTGCAGCGAGGGATCGAAGCGCGAGAGCTTCTGCAACTGCTCCGTGGCACGGGTCAGGACCGGCGCGGGAACATCACATTTTCGTGCCACCGTCTGAACTCGCATCACACCTCCAAAGGGATCGGGGGTCAACGGATCGGACTCACCATATTAGGCCGGGCGCCCGGTACGCACCACCATGCCCTCGAGCGACCGGCCCACGGCCTCGGCCATCGCGTCCCAGGAAAACCCCTGGGCAAAGCGCCGCGCTTCGGTGGACTGACGGGCTCGTTCCCCGGAGTCCGAGAGCAGCCGTTCGAGGGCGTCGGCCAGCGCATTCACGTCTCCGTGAGGCGTGAGAATCCCGGTCGATCCGTCCCGTACCGAGTCCCGCAGGCCGGGGGAATCGCTGGCAACCGTGGGGGTCGCGCAGGCCGCCGCCTCGAGGTTCGCGATCCCCCATCCCTCCTTGGGTGATGTACATACATGTACCCAGGCCCGCCGCAGAAGCTCCCGCTTCTCCTCCTCGCTCACGAACCCCAGAAAGCGCACGCGATCCTTCAGTCCCAGGCGATCGGCCCGGGCCTCGAGGGGCGCGCGATGATCCCCCTTTCCGGCGATCAGGCAGCGCACCGGAACCCCGCGCCGGACGAGTTCGGCGACCCCCTCGAGGATCAGGTCGATCCGCTTGTACCGCTTGAGGCGCCCCAGGTAGAGGAGGGTGGGCTCCGAGAAGCGCGGGGTCTCCGTATCGGGGTGGAACCAGTCCAGGTCGATCCCGTTGGGGATGACCTCGAGCGGCCCCTCGAGTCCCCGATCCCGAAGGTCCTCGCGGGTGCTCTCCGAGACCGCGATCGTGGGCACGCCCCGATAAACACGGGGAATCGGCCGCTCGAGCAGCCAGGTCGCCGCCGCGAGGGGCAAGGCTGCCTCCTGGAAGGCGGTGCGCCCGAAGAGGTGGTGCACCACCAGCCCGACCGGCACGGGGCTCCAGAGCGGTGTGAAGAGCGGCACCTTGTTCAGGTCCTCGACCAGAAGATCCACCGGACGCTCGCCGAGGATCCGGCGCGCCTCGCCCCGAGCCCGGAGCCAGTGCGAGTGCCGCCCTCCGACCCGGTGAATGCGGATCCCGTCGACTTCGTCGAAGGACGGCGCGTCCGCCCACCCCGAGCAGACGAGATCGATCGTCCAACCGGCCGAAGCCAGCCGCCCGAAGATCTCGTGAAGGTGAATCTCGGCCCCCCCGGAGCGGGGGTTCAGCCGATCCTGCCAGTTCAGGACGAGGAGTCGCACGTGCGGTACACGGCATCGAGGACGCCATTGACGAACCCGGCCGACTCGTTGCCCCCGTAGCGCTCGGCGAGCCGCACCGACTCCTGGATCGCCACCGGACCCGGGACGTCCGGGCTGAAGAGAAGTTCAGCGGCTCCGAGCCGCAGGATCGACCGGTCGATGCGCGACAGCCGGTCGAGACGCCAGTTCCGGGTGGCCCCGGTCAGCGCCTCGTCGATCTCGGCCTCATGGTCGTCGAGCAGGGTCAGGATCCGCTGGATCATGGGCAGCCTCGACTCGGCGATCCTCCGGGTCCGTGCCACCCCGGCGAGGACGTCGTGCAGGGGTCGCTCCCGGTCCTCGGCCTCGTGGCGATAGAGGATCTGCAGGACCCAGGCCCGGGCCCGGCTCCGGTCGATCCGGTCGCGCGCCGCCAGCTTCTCCCTCGGGGCGCCCGTCATCGGAGCGTCCGGTAGAGATTCGCCATCTCGATCGCGGCCACGGCGGCCTCCCATCCCTTGTTATCCGACCAGTCGTCCGACTGCGAGCCGGCCCGGACCAACGCCTGCTCCAGGGTCTCGGTCGTGAGCACCCCGAAGATGACCGGAATCGAGGCCGTGATCGCCAGGCTTCCCAGCCCTCTCGAGGCCTCTCCGGCCACGAAATCGAAGTGCGGCGTCTCGCCCCGGATCACGCAGCCGAGCGCCACGATCCCGTCGATCCCGCCCCGCTCGACCAGGCGCGCCGAGGCGGGGGGGAGCTCCCACGCCCCCGGGACCCGATGCACCTCGATCGCCTCTTCGGCCACCCCGTGGTCCAGAAATCCCCGGATCGCCCCCTCGAGGAGGGCCTCGGTGACCACCGGGTTGAACCGGGCCACCACGATCCCGTAGCGGTGTCCGGTCCCGTCCGAATCGGATTCGACCATCAGATATGCCCCAGCTTGTGTCGCTTGGTTTCCAGGTACCGGGCGTTGTACTTGCCCGGGGTCACCTCGAGCGGCTCGCGGCCCGACACCTGCAGGCCGTACCCCTCGAGTCCGACGATCTTCTTCGGGTTGTTCGTCAGGATCCGGATCCGGCGCAGCCCCAGGTCGAGAAGGATCTGGGCCCCGATCCCGTAGTCGCGCAGGTCGGGCTTGAAGCCCAGGCTCGCATTGGCCTCGACCGTGTCCTCTCCCTTCTCCTGCAGCTCGTAGGCCCGAAGCTTGTTATGGAGGCCGATCCCGCGTCCCTCCTGGCGCAGGTAGACGACCGCCCCCGTCCCCTCCTCTTCGATCCGCTCCATCGCGGCATGCAGCTGCTCCCCGCAGTCACAGCGCATCGAGCCGAAGACGTCGCCCGTGATGCACTCCGAGTGCATGCGGACCAGCACGTCGTCGAGCCCGTCGAGCTCCCCCTTCACGAGCGCCATGTGCTCGCGGTCGTCCAGCGTGTTCTCGTAGCCGATCAGACGGAAGTCGCCGAAGGGAGTCGGCAGGTGGACGGTGGCCACCCGCTGCACGAGCCGCTCCTTCGACAGGCGATAGGCGACGAGCTGGGCGACCGTGATGAAGCGCAGACCGTGCTCCTTCGCAAAGGCCTCGAGTTCGGGCCGCCTCGCCATCGACCCATCGGCGTTCAGGATCTCGCAGATCACGCCCGCCGGCGGCAGCCCCGCCAGGCGCGCCAGGTCAACGCTCGCCTCGGTCTGTCCGACGCGACGAAGGACCCCGCCCGGCACCGCGCGCAGGGGGAAGATGTGTCCCGGGCGCCTCAGGTCGGCAGGGGTCGATTCCTCGTCGACCAGGACCTCGATCGTCTTGGCCCGGTCCTGGGCGCTGATCCCGGTCGTGACCCCGAAGCGGGGGTCGGCGTCGACCGACACCGTGAACGCGGTCCCGTGCGGATCGGTGTTCGCATCCGTCATCGGGGGCAGTTCGAGCGCATCGGCCCGCTCGGGCGTGAGGGTCACACAGATCAGGCCCCGCCCGAAGCGGGTCATGAAGTTGATGAGTTCGGGAGTGGCGGCCGATGCCGCGCAGACGAGGTCTCCCTCGTTCTCACGGTCCTCGTCATCGGCCACGATCACGATCTTTCCGTCCCGTATGTCCTGCAGAGCGTCTTCGACGCGATCAAAGGGCATCAGAGTGCCTCGGTTTCAAGAGCTGGAGGGTCGTTCGAACCCGACCCGGCGGAGGACCGTACCCACGTACTTTCCGATGAGGTCCCCCTCGACGTTCACGGGGTCTCCCGGTTCGAGCGTACTCATCGTGGTGTGATTCCAGGTGTGCGGGATGATCCCGACCGAGATCCGGTCCGGCTCGTCGAGCCCGTTCACCGTCAGGCTCACACCGTTCAGCGTGATCGAGCCGTGCAGTAGGGTCAACTCATGCACCTCGGTCGGGATCCGAAACTCCAGGATCCAGAACTCCCCGTCATCTCGAATCGACATGAGCTCACCAACCCCATCCACATGTCCCTGAACGAGATGGCCATCCAGACGACCTCCCAGGACCATCGCCTTTTCGAGATTGACGCGGCTCCCCTCGGTGTAGCGTCCCGCCCGGGTTCGCCCGAGGGTGGTCCCGATCGCCTCGACCTCGAAGGCGGAGTCCTCGACCCGGACCGGAGTGAGGCAGGCGCCATCGACGCTGATCGAGTCCCCCGGCGTCACCCCATCCAGAAACCCCTCGGGGGTCTCGATGGTGAAGGCGCGGATCCGGTCGCGCTCCCGGACCCGGGTCACGACCCCGACGGCCTCGATGATTCCCGTGAACATCACCCCACCTCCGTTTCGTCGCAGTGGTCCCACTCGCACCAGATGTCGGCCCCCAGCCGCACCGGGTCCCGGGCCGGGCGCCACTGCGCCTCGGCGAAGGGCGGTGCCGACACCGCCCCCGGACCGAGCGAGACCGGAGCGGTAACCAGGATCAGCCGGTCCACGAGCGAGGCGTCGAGCAGCGCCCGTCCCCACCCTGCCCCCCCTTCACAGAGGAGCCGGTCGATCTTCTCTTCCCGCAGACGGCGCAGGAGGGCCCGTGGGTCGAGCCCGGTCCCGTCTCCGGGTACGGGAAGGACCCGAAGCCCTTCCAGCTCCCCGCTGCGGGCCTCGGCCCGGTCCTCGCGCACGGCCACCCACACCGGCGGCGCCTCCGGATCCAGGAGCGACCCCGGCGAATCGGCCAGCCCCGAGGCTCGCGCCCTTCGAAACCAGCCGTCTCCCGGATCGACCACCACCCGGATCGGCGGGGTGCGGGGCTCGGGCTCGCCCCGCGCCGTGAGTCGGGGGGCATCGGCCCGCACCGTCCCGGCTCCCACCAGGATCGCATCCATCCCCGCGCGGAGCCGGTGGACCCGGGCCCACGCCTCGGGCCCCGAGAGGGGAGTCGGACGATCGGCACTCCGGCTCACCGCCGCGTCGAGCGAGATCGCCAGCTTGAGCACCGTCCAGGGGCGATCGATGGCCCGGTGGAAGAAGCCCGGGTTGATGGCCCGCGCCTTCGCGTCGGAGTACACGGGGCCGGTCACGCGGACCCCCGCCTCCAGCAGCGCCCCGGCCCCTCCACCCGAGTGCTCCCCCGGGTCCTTCGCCCCGAACACCACGCGAGCCACGCCGGCCGCGACCAGGGCGTCGGTGCACGGCGGCGTCTTCCCCTCGTGCCGACAGGGTTCCAGCGAGACGAACGCCGTGGCCCCGCGGGCGCGCGCTCCGGCGGCCCGGAGCGCCTCGACCTCGGCGTGCGGCCCGCCGAATTCGCGGTGCCAGCCCTCGCCGACGATCTCGTCTCCCGCCACGACCACACAACCGACCATCGGGTTCGGATGCACGCGGCCCCATCCCCTCTCCCCGAGCTCCCGCGCCCGGTCCAGGTGACGTGCGTCCTCGTCATCCATCAATAGGTGATCCGCACACTCAGCGCCCCGCTCAGCCCCGAGGTCGGATCGGAGTAGGGCCCGGTCCCCTGGAGGCCCTCTCCACTCCCGGACGCCGGGCTCCACCCGAGCTCCCCGGTCATTTGCGCGACCACCCAGGTCCGGTTGAGCCCCAGGAAGTAGGTGCTCCGCGAGGCGGGCAGGGATACGGCCCCCGAGGCGAAATCCTGGCCGCCGACCCGGGCCCGGGCCCGCGCGTCGCCTCGTATGCGGTCCCACTGAACCCCTCCGGACACCCCGATCTCCCACAGATCCTTGCCCACCACCGCACGCAGCGAACTCACCCGGGGCTGGATCCGGGCCTCGGCGCGCGGCTCGGCCTCGCCCCGATAGTCGAGGGCGCCCGCCCGACGGTGCATGAAGGTCAGCGTGACCCCGGGAAAGGTGAACGACTCCCGCAGCACCCCCACCCTCGCTCCGGCCCCGAAGCTCGCCGCCCGGCCCGAAACCCCGTCCATCACCGGAACCGGGAGGATGCGGACCTCGCCCACCAGGTCGACCGCTCCCATCCCCCCCACCGTCGGAGCGGGCGCGAACCCCTCGAAGACCCCCGCCACCACGCTGAGCCGGGGGGCCGCGGCCACGGTGCGCCGCACCCGGCGCTGTCCGTCGGTCAGGTCGGGCCGCCGAAAGGTGCTCCAGCCCAGACCGGCATCCACGATCCACCGGGGCGACCCGTGCAGCCGGTTACCCGCCGTGCTGGGAGAGGCGGGGACGGGGCCCCCGGCCGCCATCACCAGCCCGTATCCGTGCTGGAGCGCCAGGGCCGCGAGGGCGGCGTCGGCGCAGGTCGTCTGGACGGCGGCGGGCCCTCCGCCGGCGCACGACGAGGCCAGCGCGGCGGCCCCCTGCCCCGCCACCGGCTGGGCCCACAGGAGCCCGAACAGCGCCAGGACGAGAAGCCCGACGCGGCGCGGCGGCTCAGACTCGCCGGACACCGGATCCCTCCTCGATCGCCCCGATGACCCAGGCGTCCTCTCCCCGCTCCCGAAGCCGACCCAGCACGGCGTCGGCCTCGTCCGGAGCCACGAGCGCCAGCATGCCGACGCCCATGTTGAACACCCGGAACATCTCGGATTCCTCGACCCCGCCCATCTCGGCCAGAGACTCGAAGATCGGGGGGACATCCCAACTCGACCGGTCGATCAAGGCCCCGAGCCCGGGGGGAAGGATCCGGGGCAGGTTCCCCTCGATGCCGCCCCCCGTGATGTGCGCGAGCGCCCGGATCGAACCCTGTTCGAGCTCCCCCTCGAGCACGGTCAGGTAGCTCCGGTGCACCCTGAGGAGCGCGTCGCCGACGGTCTCTCCGTCGAGCCCCGGCATGGGGTCCGACACCGAGAGTCCCCCGCGATCGAAGACGATGCGACGGGCCAGGGTGTAACCGTTCGTGTGGAGTCCCGACGAGGGGATCGCGATCAGCACATCGCCCGCCTCGACGCGGGAGCCATCGATCAGCGCACGGCGCTCGACCATCCCCACGATGAAGCCCGCCAGGTCGTACTCCCCCTCGTCGTAGAAGTCCGGCATCTGCGCCGTCTCGCCACCCAGGAGGGCGCAGCGGTTCTCGGCGCACGCCACGGCCACGCCCCGGACGATCTCCTCGACCACCCCTTCGGCGACCTCCCCGGTGGCCAGGTAATCGAGGAAGAAGAGGGGGCGGGCCCCCTGGACCAGGATGTCGTTCACGCAGTGGTTGACCAGGCACTGCCCCACCGTGTCGTGCCGTCCGGTCAGGAAGGCGACCTTGAGCTTCGTGCCGACCCCGTCGGCGCTCGAGACCAGGACGGGCTCGAGTGCCTCGGGCGGGACCCGGTAGAGCCCCCCGAACTGGCCCAGCTCCGACAGGGTGTTGGGGTCACGGGTGGACTCCAGGAAGCCCCGGATGCCCTCCTTGGCCCGCTCCGCCTTCTCGAGGTCCACTCCCGCGCTCCGGTAATCCATCGGATCCGACATCGCTCAGCCCTCCCCTGGTTCGTCGTCCGACTCCGCCCGCTCCATCCGCTCGGGGGCATCCAGCCCCAGGAGGGTGAGCGCGTTGCGAAGGACCACCCGGATCGCCCCGGTCAGCGCCAGCCGCGCCGCCCGCAGATCGGGATCGTCGACAAGTACGGCGCCGCCCGGATTGCGCGCCGGGTTGCCATGATGGTACCACGCATTGACCTGCCCGGCGGTGT
>REBS01000126.1 GCA_007692605.1 Gemmatimonadales bacterium | reverse complement strand
TGGTGCTTCCGATGGGCTGGGGGCTTTCGGGGGTCTGGTGGGGGATCGTGACGCTGATGGGGGTGCGGGGGGCGACGCTGGCGTGGCGCTACACCTTCGTTTCCCGCCGCTCGAGCACCGATCGCACCTGAGCCATGAGCTCGTTCAGCTCGAAGGGCTTCGACAGGAACTCCGTTCCATCGGGGAGGCCTCCGTCGCCCAGCACGTCGTGGCTGTAGCCCGACATGAAGAGCGCCTTGAGTCCGGGCTGCCGGGCCGTCATCTCGTCGTAGAGCTCCCGTCCGTTCCTTCCGGGGAGGATCACATCGGTCAGGAGGAGGTCGAAGGCGCCCTCGGACTCCGCGATGTCGAGGGCCTCTTCGGCGCTTCGGGCCACGTGGACCGCGTATCCGGCCCGATCGAGCACCCGGAGGACGAAGCGGCGGACCGCCTCGTCGTCTTCGACCAGAAGGATCCGGGCCCCCCGGACGCTTTCGGGTGCGGCGGGGGGGCGGTCGTCCCCCTCGGCCTGCACCTCGCGGCGGGTGACGGGAAGGTAGATCTCGAAGGTCGTACCCGCCCCGGGGCGACTGCGGGCCCGGATCGCGCCGTCGTGCTGGCGGATGATCCCGTAGACCGTGGCCAGCCCCAGCCCCGTCCCCTTCCCGGGCGACTTGGTAGTGAAGAAGGGGTCGAAGATGTGGGGGAGGTGCTCGCCCGCGATGCCGTCTCCGGTGTCGCTGACCGCGAGCTTCACCACCGGCGCTCCGTCGAGGCTCTCTTCGGCCAGGTCGATGGGCCCGGTTTCGACCCGCTCCAAGGCGATCCGGAGGCGACCCCCGTCCGGCATCGCGTCCTGCGCGTTCACCGCCAGGTTGACCAGGATCTGCTGGAGCTGGGTGGAGTCGGCCAGGACCGGGTGGGCTCCCTCTTCGATCTCGATCTCGAGTTCGATGTTCTCGCGCAGGAGCGAGCGCAGGAGTCCATGGGAGCGGCGAAGCTCGTCTCCCAGGTCCAGGGCATTCATCGAGAGCACCTGCTTGCGACTGAAGGCCAGCAGCTGGTGGACGATTTCGCGGGCGCGGGCCGAGGCCGACTGGATCTCGCGGAAGTAGTCGCGAACGTCCTCGGACTCGGCTTCCTCCCGGCCCAGATCGGAGAGCCCCATGATGGGGGTGAGCATGTTGTTGAAGTCGTGCGCGATCCCGCCGGCCAGAAGGCCCACGGCCTCCATCTTCTGTGCCTGCAGGAGCTGCGCTTCGAGCTCCTCCTGACGAGCCCGGGTCAGTTCGTCCTTGCGGGCGAGGGCCGCACGCATGCCCTCGAGCGAGGCGTGCAGCTCGCGGGGCTCGAGAAGGGGTGAGGTCGCCAGCTGCGATGAAACGACGTCGGGGTCCAGTTCGCCCGCGGTGATCCGTCGCGCGGTGTCGGCGGCCGCACGGATGGGCAGGGCGACCCCCCGGGCAAAGGCGCGCACGATGACCACGAGCACGAGGAGCACCCCTCCGACGAGCGCCAGGATCTGGAAGGTCACCGGGAGGATTCTGGCGTAGAGCACCGTCGAGGGCGTATCCACCAGCACCCCCCATCCTGAACGGAGGACGGGATGGAAGCTGGCGAAGGTCAGATCCAGCGCGAGGTTGGATTCAAGACTCCCGCTCGGCGGGGGGAAGTAGCTGAAGGTGGTGGGGTGGGCCAGGCTCGTGAGGGGAAACGGCTCCAGTTCGCTGTCCTGCGGGCCCCGGACGATTGCCTCGATACTCAGCCCGGGGTCGCGCCCCGGCACGACGGATCCGATCAGGATTCCTTCGGCGTCGAGGAGCGTCACGCGGTTGCGTACGATCGGATCGGCCGGGTCGGTGCCGGCCATGATGTTCAGCTCCAACGCCGCGAAGGCCGGGTCGATGCTTGCGATCAGGGCCCCCCCGAAGCTTCCGTCCGCCGCGGCGAGAGGGTGGGTCATGATCACGGCGGGCTCGATCGCCCCGGTGTCCCGGATTTCGAGGTCCCCCAGGATGAGCCGGCCATGGACCATCGACTGTCCATCCCGAGTGGCCTGAAAGTAGTCCCGCGCCGAGACGTCGAGCCCCACCAGGGTATCGCCCGCGGCGCTCGTGATCGGCCGGGCCTCGATGACCCGACCGGTCGGGTCCGTCCGGGCGATCAGGTAGCTTTCCGGGTAGAGGTTCAGGAAGGCCTGCAGGTGACCACCCGAGTTCACCCCCGCCGGGTCGATCTCGAGGGCGCGCGCCAGATCGGCCAGCGTCTGGTGTCGCTCGCGGATGTAGTCGTCGACATCGCGAACGGTCTCCCAGGCGAGCCGCATGTTCTCGTCGCCGATGTCCCGGATTACGGCTTCGTACTGGGAGCGGGCGTGCAGGAGGCCCAGGAAGGTCAGGGGAATCAGGGTGAGCAGGACCGTGCGGCGAAAGGCATATTCCGCCAGGGGGTAGGGCGGGACGCTGCCCCCCGTCATGCGCTGGAACCAGCGCCGGATGGGGCGGGAGAGGATGAGTTCCGCTCCGAGCGCGACCATCAGCGCGTTCAGGAGCTGCTTGACCACGAAGAGCGCCGTGTACCCGAAGCTGAGTCCCATCCAGACCTGGTAGTTGAGCACGGTCAGGATCCAGCCGCCTCCAAACCAGAAGAGGGCGGCGGCGAGGGGGATCGAACGCGTGCGACGATACAGGTAATAGACTGCGAGGCCTTCGATCACGTAGATCAGCAGGCCCGCGGCGGCGGCCGGATGCGCGGCCCAGAAGTCCTGAATGGGAAAGGCGAGCAGCGAGATCAGCGCCGTAAGGATCCCCGGGGCGGGGCCGAGCGCCAGGAAGGAGACGAGGACCGGGATTCCCCCGAAGATGAAATTCGGGGTCTCGCGGGTGAGGATGGGGAAGGTCCACTGGTTGAGGATCAGCGCCGCGACGCCCAGGGCCAGGGCGAGCCCCCAGCGTACCAGCGTTCGCTCGGTTGTGGTTTCCCGTTCGGTCGACATACCATCCTGCATTGGGAGTCACGGCGACTTCGCCCTCGAGAGTAGTCCGGGCGCATGCGAGGGGCAAGGGAGCGGCGTCGACGCCGCGCAACCTACGGGACCGGGAAGAATGAATCGATGAGCGATGACGTCACGCAGGATCCCCCGGCGGGGGTGGAGCGACGGTTTCTGGGCTGGGATGCCCCCGCACTGGAGCGTGCGGCCGGGCTGATCCGTGGGGGGGCTGCCGAGACGGGAGGGGAGGGCGCGGTGCCCCTGGTGGTCGTGCCCGGGCAGAGGGCTGGTCGTCTGCTCCTGGAACGGCTCGTGGGACTCGCCGAGGCCCGGGGCGCCACCTTGCGACCGCCCGAGATCGTGAGCCAGGGAGGCCTGCCCGAGCGATTGTATCAGGCCGAGATGCCGGCCCCGGACCCGATTCTGGAGCGGCTCGTCTGGATGGTCGCGCTCCAGCGGACCCCGGCCCGGAGCCTCGAGGCGCTCCTCCCCGAACCCCCGGAGTCCGGCGACGACGCGGGGTGGGACGCCCTGGAGGGGACGATATTGACCCTTCACCGGGAGCTCGGGGCCGAGGGGCTGAC
>REBS01000175.1 GCA_007692605.1 Gemmatimonadales bacterium | reverse complement strand
GGTGGCTGCCTTCCGCACCACCTTCTGGACGGAGCGGGTCGTGAGATGTCGGTCGGGGCGCGATCCCGGGAAGAGCCATTCGGTTTCCAGGCCCCGTGCCTTCTGGATGTCCAGGTGCACGTCCAGCGACGCGAGTGCCCGTGTCGACAGAAGCGTGTACCGGTCCTTCCCACCCTTGCCGCGCACCACCCGGATCAGACCTCGGTCGCGGTCCAGGTGGTGCCCCTTCAACTTCACGATCTCGCCGACCCGAAGGCCCGCGGAGTAGAGGAGCATGACGATCGCCTTGTGGGCGGGGTTCCGGATTGCGTCCATCAGCCGGCGAACCTCGCTGCGGGACAGGACCGCCGGGAGCCTTCGCCTTGCCCGGGGCGCCGGGATCTCGGTCACCGGATCCGAGCGGCCCAGGACGGTCCGGGTCAGGAACCGCAGGGCACTCAGGATCTGTCCGTGCGTGGACCGGCTGATCCCGCGCTCCTCGACCTGGTGGGTCACGTAGCGCCTCACGTCCTCGGCGCTGAACTGACGGACCTCCGGGGTATCGAGCCACTCCAGGAATCGACGCACATGACCCCGGTACACCTTCCGACTCGTCGGGGCGAACCCTCTCGTGACCATCTCTTCGTGGAGCCGCTGCAGGAGCTGCTCCCGAGCCTTCACCGCCGGATCCAGGGCAGGGGGGCCACCGCCGGGAATCCGAACCCCGGGAAAGCGCGTCCGGAGCGACGCCACGGTTTCTTCCGAGCCCGGCAGGAGCCAGGCCCCCTGCGCGGGGTCCCAGCACCGACCCGGAATCTCTCGAAGGTGCGCTACGGTGCTCCGGTTCCAGGGTGCGGCCCAGGCGGCGAGGCGGCCGTCTTCGAGCCACCGGAGATGCAGGCAGTCCAGGGGCGTGGGTGAAGGGGCCTGACCGGGACTGTCTTCCATCGGACCTCTGCGGCTCGGACGATCGGGCGGTTCGGGGGATCAGTACCAATCAACCCGTCGAGCCGGGGCGTGGCCATGGCAGAACCGGATCTATCTCATCAGCCGCACCGCCGCCTCCGAAAAGGCCCACGTCTCGGGGCTCTCGTTGGTGCAGGGGCTCCCGTCCCAGGCGTGATCCCGGCGCTCGACGGTCACCCGCTCATCGGCACCCAGGGCGAAGAGGAAGCTGATCCCATGTGCCCGGAAGTAGTCGGGATGCTCCCGCACGGGCTCGTAGCAGAAGAGGGTGCCGTCGGCCGGGAGGTCCGCGAACCGCCGATTGAGCCGGCCCTCCGGCTGATACTCGAAGGCGAAGATCACGTGGCCATGGGGATCCACCGCAAAGGCCGGATGCGCCGTGACCAGGATGTTGAACTGATCCGGTCTGATGTCGTCGGGCGCGAGCGCGAAGAACCGGTCGTAGGTGGTGTGCCCCAGCACCAGATCGTGCCCTTCCTCGGTCCACATCCCCTGGGCCGTCCCGGGCAGGTCGATCTCCATGGTGCCGCAGCGCGGCTCCGCCGTTCGGACGGTCTCGCCGCGCCCCGTCCGCTCGAGCAGGAAGTCCCGGAGCGGGGGCACGAAGAGGGGCTGCGGGCAGATGGCGCGCCAGGCCATTGGATAGCGATGGGCCGCCACGTAGTCGAAGGTCACCCGATCGTCGAACAGGTCGAAGTCGAGGCCGGTGATCGTCCCGCCCGCCTGCCCAAGCACGGTCCCGGCCGATACGGGAATCCGCAGCCGGGTCTCGCACGACTCGATGGTCTCGTCGATCGTCGAGTAGATTTCACACTGCGCCCCGGAGAGCTCGGCCTGAAGGTGCGGCTCCAGATCCGCCAGATGCCCGTATTGCCCCGTGATGGCAGGGCATTCCGGAATCCGGAAGCCGACGGCGTAATCCGTGTGCCCCTGGCGGGTGGGCGACGCGATCCAGTGGGTGCTCTCGACATGGATCACATCCACATCCCCCACGGCGTACGCCGGCGTCAGCGCGGGGCTCAACAGCTGAAGTCCGGTCTGGCCCCGGGGGAATACGTCTCCGGGAGGGTTGAACTGCCCCAGCACCAGGAAGTACCGGATCGCCTCCCCATCCACCGGAAGGTGCGTGAAGTAGGGTCCCGGCTCGCACGACTCCGAGGTCACCGAGTCGGAGCACCCGAAGGCGAGCAGGATCAGGATCGGTGTCAGGGCGGTTCGCACGCGGAGAGGCATGGCGGGGCCTCCGGGGCACATGGGACCGAAATCGGAGCACACGCTCGATGGGAATCCGTCACAGGTGAAATCGACGCGGCCGGTGCCGAAATCGCAAGAGGCCTCCAGGGGGAGTCCGCCGAGCGACCGGTTACCCTCGCACTCGCACCAGGTACGCCCCGCCCCCCGCATCGCCCGCCCAGTCCTCGACCTGCGCCGAGAGCTCGTCGTTGAGCATCTCGAGCACCAGCGTCCGCAGTACCGGGGTCCCCGCCGACCCGGCGCCCTTGCCGGTGACGATCCGCAGGATGGCGCCGGGCCGGGTCCGGGCCCATCGGTCGACGAAGACTCGGACGCGCCTCTCGGCCTCGAAGGCCTTCAGACCGTGCAGGTCGAGCTCGTGGTCGGGGAAGGACCCGTGCAGGGTCCGGATCTTCTGCGGAGCCGGCGTTCCGGGTCGTCGCTTTCCCATGGCACACTCCTTTGTATTCCGGGATCTGGGGAGAGTGGGGCCCCGCGGGGGGGACTCCGAAAGGTATACGGTTCGGGCAGCGCGCGGTGGGACCGATGGTCTGTCCGACCCTCCGCCACTCCGCCACTCCGCGCGCCCCTGAAGAATTTTCGACCTGCGATCCGTAGGGGAAGGGGAGCAGGCGCCCGCGACCCCACCTTCCGGACAGGCACCCATGATCCCATCGACCCGACACCGCCGCCTCGCGCGCACGGGCATCGCGGCAATCCTCCTCCTCGCCTCAGGACCCGCGCTCACAGACGTCCCCATCTGCTCGGGCTGTACCGACGCATGGATCGACGGATTGGTGGGGCAGTCGGGTGCCCTGCACGCCCTCCAAGCTCCACCCCCGGGCGCGCCCCAGGCGCTCGACTCCCTGGGGCAGGCGACGGTCGACTCCGGCCGGTCGGTGGGGCTGGGGCTCGGGGTCTTCCACGCCGGCGAGCCCGTCTTCTCCGAGGGCTTCGGATGGGCGGACCTGGAGCACCGGGTCCCGGTCACCGACAGCACCGTCTTTCGCATCGGCTCGGTGACCAAGCAGTTCACGGCCGCCGCCATCCTCCGGCTGGCCGAAGAGGGCGCGCTCTCGCTCGACGACGAGCTCACCCGCTTCCTGCCGGACTATCCCACCGGCGACCACCCCATCACCGTGCGCCACCTCCTCAACCACACCTCGGGGATCCCCAACTACACGGCGCTGGGCGCAGCCTGGCTGTCGGGAATCACCCTCGACCGGTCCCACGACGAGATGCTCGCCCTCTTCCAGGACGAGCCCCTCGACTTCGAGCCCGGCCAGCGTTTCGCCTACTCCAACTCGGGCTACTACCTGCTGGGCATGGTGATCGAAGAGGTCACCGGCCGGCCCTACGACGAATTCATGGAGGAGGACATCTTCGAGCCGCTGGGTCTCCGGGATACCTCATACTGCTGGGAACGCCCGATCGTCGCCCGCAGGGCACGGGGCTATCAGGCCGAC
>REBS01000136.1 GCA_007692605.1 Gemmatimonadales bacterium | reverse complement strand
GGCTCAGGACGAAGAAGATGATGGTCGCGATCCCCAGGACAAGGGGGATCGCGCCCAGCAGCCTCCGGATCAGGTAGCGGCCCATCGGCCCGATCGTTGGTGGGATCGAAGCGTGGCGGGTCGGGTCTGCGGCGAGGGACCGGGGATCGGCAGACCCTTCCCGGCGCGAATCACGCGAATCACCGGATCCGCTCGTCGGCCGGTATCCACCAGTCCTTCAGGTTCACCCACTCCCCACGCGCGTCGAGTGCCACGTCTCTGAGGCGGTTGTTCACACCGCCCAGACGCTGCGGGAAGAAGAAGTAGGTGTAGGGCTGCAGTTCGACCAGCCTCTCCTGGTATTCGTGCCAGAGCGGGAGGGCCTCGTCGCGATCGACGATCAACTGCAGCGTGTCCAGCAGGAAGTCCAGCCGCTCGTCCTCGGTCCCGGCCCAGCCGAAGGGCGTGTCCTTCTTTTCGGAGTGGAAGAGGTCGTGGTCGTCGACCTTGAACTCGGTGACCCAGCCCATCACCACCCCGTCAAAGTCTCTCAGGTCGGGCGAATTGATCTGATTGAGCAGGGTTGCCCACTCCACCACCTGGGGCCGGATCGCGACCCCGATATCCCGAAGCTGCGACTGCATGATCTCGGCGACATCCTGCCGCTGCTGGTTCCCGGTGTTGTACTTGATCGAGATCTCGAGCCGATCCCCCTCGTCATTTCTTCGGATCCCGTCGGAGCCGACCTCCGACCACCCCGCCTCGTCGAGGAGTCGGCGGGCCTCTTCGGGGTTGTAGGGAAGCACGTCTTCGATTCCCTCGTGGTAGGCCCAGTGGAACGGGGGAACCCCGGCGTTCGCGATGCGGCCGTAGCCCCCGAGCAGCGCGTCGATGATCTGCTGGCGGTTGGTGCCCTGCGTGAGCGCCCGGCGCACCCGTGCGTCGGCCAGCTGGGGGCGACGCGAGTTCCACCCCACGAAGACATAGTTCCGGAAGGCGAAGTCCCGCAGCTCGACCTCGGGAGAGGCCTCGATCGCGGGGGCCTGGTCGGGGAGGGGTGCGATGTAGACATCGACATTTCCGGTCAGGAGCTCGGTGGCGAGGGTCGTCGGCTCCGGGATGATCCGGTAGATGTAGCGCTCCAGGTACGGAGGGCCGCCGAGTTCCTCGCTGAAGGCGGGATTGCGCCGGAAGGTCCACGACGCGTCGGGCCGGTGCTCGGCGAAGACGAAGGGGCCGTTGCCGACCGGGCATCGGGTGCCGAAGGGGTGCTGGCGCAGCTCGGACGGAGGCACGTCCTCGAGGAGGTGGCGGGGCATGATCGCGGTGGCCCGCCAGGAATCCATGTAATCGGCGTGCTCCTGCAGGCGGAAGCGGATCGTGTGGTCGTCGAGGACCTCGACCCCGTCGGGTCCCCGCACATAGTTCGACCAGAAGGCGGAGTTCGGAAAGGCCGTCTGCGGGTCGGTGGCCCGCAGGTAGGTGAATTCGACATCGTGCGCCGTGGTGGGGGTGCCGTCGTGCCAGACGATGTCGTCGCGCAGGTGGAAGGTGAGCTCGGTGATCTCGTCGTTGACCTCCCAGCTGTGGGCCAGGTACGGCGCCAACTCGAGATCCTCGTCCAGCCGGATCAGGCTCATCAGATTGACGAAGAGCTGATGCTGGTTCGCGGAGTAGTCCGACGAGACCAGGGCGTTCATCCCGTCGGCGATCTCGCCGATTCCTCCGACCACGACCGTGCCCCCGTAGCGCTCCCCGGTGGGCTCCTCGAAGCCCGCCATGTACGCATCGACCGCGGGCAGGACCTCCTGGCAGAAGGCCGGCATGCCGGCGTAGGAGCGGGTCCCGTCGGCATCTCCGCACCCGGCCAGAGCCAGGATCGCCAGGGTGGGAAGTACCGAGACCACTCGGCGAGTCGTTCTCATCTGATGCTCCTTCGAGTCAATGGGGCCGACCCGGTGGCGCTCCCTCGCGGGAGCCGCATCACTCAGCGTCGCCATGTCCAATCCGAGGATTCATACTGCGTTCGAAGGCGTTCCGCCACCTCCCGCTCCCGCGGGCGAAGCTCGTCGATCTCCCACTTCCCCCCGTAGCTCCCGGCCATCGCGGCCTCGACCACGGCCCCCACCCGGGCGAACGGAAGGGGAGCGACCCCCAGTTCGGCCAGCGAGATTCCCTGCCCCCCGCCGGGCTCGGGTCCGGGCTGCACCCGCAGCGCGGCGAAGGTCGTGGTCGAGGGGGCGAGGAGGAGCGATCCGTGCTGCAGGAGGGTCGAGCCGATCCGACGCTGCGCACTCCCCACCAGCTTCCGGCCGGCGGCGACGACCTCGCCCGGGGCGGGGGCTCGAAAGCAGGCGCCGGCATCGGGGGAAAGCGGGTCCCCCCCGCCGGGGGCCAGCGTGCTCTCGACCCCGAGGGAGCGAAGGGCGTTGACCAGGGCGCGGTTGATGCGACCGTAGGTACCCCGGAGGCCATCGGGGTTGCGCAGGGGCAGGATCGCCGCGTAGGTGAGCTCCCGGTCGTGCAGGACTTCGCGCCCCCCGGTGGGACGGCGCACCACCTCGACCCCGAACCCATCGATCGCCATGGGGTCGTAGCGACCCTTCGCCGGCTGGTTGCGCCCGAAGGAGAGGGTGGCGCGCTGCCATCGATAGATCCTCAGCACCCCCTCGCCGGGTGGGAGCTCGCGGGCCAGCGCGTGGTCGACCGCCATGTTCCATGCGGCTGCGCCGGGAGGGTGCCGGAGAATCCGCCAGCGACGCGGAACGCCCGTCAGACCCTCTCCGGCCTTCTGTCTCACCCCAGATCCATGGTGTCGCCGGCCTTCATTACCTCGACACGCGCCCGGCTGCCCACCTTTTCGACGAAGGCGTCGGTATCCTGCTCGATCAGCTCGAAGGTGTCGTAGTGGATCGGAACGACCACCTTCGGCTCGATGAACTCGATCGCTCGCACGGCCTCGTCGGGCCCCATGGTGAAGTTGTCGCCGATCGGGAGGAGCGCCACGTCGACCCGCCCCTTCAGCAACTGCATGTCGGTGAGCAGGGCGGTGTCACCGGCGTGATACACCCGGGTCCCGTCGAGTTCGAAGAGGAAACCGCCCGGCACGGTGGTCCACTGCCCCGACTCGTCTCCGTGCACCTGACCCCCGTGGAGCGCCGGGGTCATCTGTACCCGTCCGAAGGGAAAATCCCATCCCCCTCCGATGTGCATCGGGTGTCCGCCCTCGATCCCCTGGGAGCCCGCGAACATCACGATCTCGAAGGTCGAGACGAGGGTCGCGCCGGTTCGCCGCACGAGGGGAAAGGCGTCGACGATGTGGTCCTCGTGGCCATGCGTGCAGAACACGAAGTCAAGGTCGTCGAGGTCCTCGGCCGCGATATCCGCCATCGGGTTTCCGGTGAACCACGGATCCACCACGATCCGGGTCCCGTCGGCGGTCTCGATCGAAAAGGTGGAGTGGCCGTGAAAGGTCAGCTTCGCCATCGGTGGTCTCCTGCGTTCGGTTGGGACTGGGAGGTCCAGTGTCGTGTCGTCAGCGGAACCGTGTGTCGTATGGGACTATCCACCCACCTCTTCGGTCTCGTACTCCTCGATCGGCGGGCAGGCGCAGACGAGGTTCCGGTCGCCGTACGCATTGTCGACCCTGCGGACCGAGGGCCAGAACTTGAAGACCCGGCTCCACGCCGCCGGGAATGAGGCCTGTTCCCGTGTGTAGGGGTGCTCCCACTCGTCGGCCACCACCATCTGCTGCGTATGAGGCGCGTTGTTCAGTGGGTTGTCGTCGCGGTCCATGATCCCCATCTCGATCTGCTGGATTTCGGCCCGGATCGAGATGAGAGCATCGCAGAACCGGTCCAGCTCGGCGAGCGACTCCGACTCGGTGGGCTCGACCATGATCGTTCCAGCCACGGGCCAGGACATGGTCGGGGCGTGGAAACCGTAGTCGATCAGCCGCTTGGCGACGTCCTCTTCGGTGATCCCCGCACTCTTGCGGAAAGGACGCAGGTCGAGGATGAACTCGTGAGCGACCCGACCCTTCCCGCCCCGGAAGAGGACGTCGTAGTGCCCGTCGAGCCGTTTCGCCATGTAGTTCGCGTTCAGGATCGCGACCTCGGTGGCCCGGCGAACCCCGGTGCGCCCGAGCAGCGCGATGTAGGCCCAGGAGATGAGGAGGATCGACGCGCTCCCCCAGGGCGCGGCCGAGACCGGGCCGATACCGCGTTCGCCTCCCGTCGAGACCACGGGGTGGGTGGGAAGGAAGGGACCGAGGTGCTCGGCGGCGCAGATGGGGCCCATCCCCGGACCGCCTCCCCCGTGGGGGATGGCAAAGGTCTTGTGCAGGTTGATGTGGATGACGTCGGCCCCGTAATCCCCCGGGCGACAGATCCCGACCTGCGCGTTCAGGTTGGCTCCGTCGAGATAGACCTGGCCCCCGTGCTCGTGGATCGTCGCGCAGACCTCGCGGATGTGCTCCTCGAACACCCCGTGCGTCGAGGGATAGGTGATCATGGTCGCCGCGAGCGAGTCGGAGTGCTTCTCGGCCTTCGCCTTCAGGTCGTCCAGGTCGATGTTGCCGTCCTCGTCGCACTTGACCACGACCACCTTCATTCCGGCCATCACGGCGGATGCCGGGTTGGTCCCGTGCGCGGAAGAAGGGATCAGGCAGACATTTCTGTGGTGGTCTCCACGATCCCGATGGTACTCACGGATCACGAGAAGCCCTGCGTATTCGCCCTGGGCTCCGGAGTTGGGCTGAAGGGAGACGGCGGGCAGCCCCGAGATCTCGGCGAGCCAGCGCTCCAGATCATCGACGATCCGCTCGTAGCCGGCCGCCTGCTGGCGCGGTGCGAACGGGTGCAGGTCGCTGAACTCCGGCCAGCTCAGGGCCATCATCTGCGCGGTCGCGTTCAGCTTCATGGTGCAGGACCCGAGCGGAATCATGCTCGCATTGAGTGAAAGGTCCTTCGACTCGAGCCGGTGCATGTAGCGCAGCATCTCGGTCTCGGAGTGATACCGGTGGAAGACCGGGTGCTCCAGGTACGGGCTGGTTCGGGCGAGGCCGGTGGGTACCGAGAGTCCGTCGCCGAGTTCGCGGAAGAGATCCTCGACCCCGGGCACCTTCGTGCCGTCGACTGCGAACACCCCGAACAGCGTTTCCAGGTCGCGCGGCTCGGTCGCCTCGTCCAGGGCGATCCCGACGGTCCCGTCGTCGAAGGATCGCAGGTTCACGCGCGCCTCGTCGGCGCGAGCACGCACATCGGCCGCGCTCATCCCCGCGGGCTGGACCCGCAGGGTGTCGAACCAGTGCTCGTGCACGATCTCGTGGCCCGCGCGCTCGAGTCCGGCCGCCAGCGTCCGCGTCAGGTCGTGCACACGCAGCGCGATCCGTCGAATCCCCTCCGGCCCGTGGTACACGGCGTACATCGAGGCCATGATGGCGAGCAGGACCTGGGCGGTGCAGATATTCGAGGTCGCCCGCTCCCTGCGGATGTGCTGCTCGCGGGTCTGGAGCGCCATCCGGAGCGCCCGGTTTCCGTCGGCATCGACCGACACTCCGATGATCCGGCCCGGCATCCTGCGCTTGAACTCGTCGCGCGCGGCCATGAAGGCGGCGTGCGGCCCTCCATACCCGAGGGGAACCCCGAAGCGCTGGGAATTCCCGACGACCACATCCGCACCCATCTCTCCCGGCGGGGTCAGAAGGGCGAGCGACAGGAGATCGGCGGCCACGACCACACGGACGCCGGCGCCCGACAGGACCTCGATGACCGGGCCGAGGTCGGTCACCCGACCGTCGGTGCGCGGGTAGGCCAGGAGGGCCCCGAAGAGCCCTTCGAGCGCCGGAGAGCCTCCAGTCAGGGTCCCGGGATCCCCGACCTCCACATCGACCCCCAATGGCAGGGCGCGGGTGCGCACCACTTCAATCGTCTGCGGATGGCACCCTTCGTCCACGAAGAAGGTCGCACGGTCATCGCGGACACCGTCGAAGAAGAGGGACATGGCCTCGGCGGCCGCGGTGCCCTCGTCGAGGAGTGAGGCGTTCGCAATCTCCATCCCCGTCATGTCCATGATCGCGGTCTGGAAGTTCAGGAGCGCCTCGAGGCGCCCCTGTGCGATCTCGGCCTGATAGGGGGTGTACTGCGTGTACCACCCCGGATTCTCGAGGATATTGCGAAGGATGACCGGAGGGGTCACGGTGTCGTGGTACCCCATCCCGATGAAGGACCGACGCACCTCGTTGGCGCTCCCGATCTTCTTCAGGAGCCGCAGGAGGGCCTTCTCGGAGCGGGCCTCCTCGAGCTCCAGCTCCCCCTCCATCCGGATGGCTTCGGGAACCGCGTCGGCGACCAGTTCCTCGATGGAACCGTAGCCGAGAGACTCGAGCATCTCCCGGATCTCGAGCGCTCCGGGGCCGAGGTGGCGATGAACGAATTCGTCGGTGCGACGGAGGGTGCGCTCCATGGTGTCCTCGATCTATCGATCGTCAACGCCCGACCGATTCGGCGGCCGGACTCGATGGTGTGGGGATCCCGAATCGGGGTTCACCCTTGTGACCCCCGGTGGGGGTGGGGCGTTCCAGAAAACTGCGGGCCGTGATGAGCCTCAGTCTCCCCCGACCAGCGACCGATAGTCCTCGGCGCTCAGGAGCGCGTCGAGCTCCGACGGATCGGCGAGACGAACCCGGACCATCCATCCTTCTCCGTAGGGGTCGGAGTTGACAAGCGCGGGGTCCTCGTCGAGCGCGGCATTCACCTCGACGACCTCCCCCGTGACCGGTGCGAAGAGATCGCTGACGGCCTTGACGGCCTCGATGGTTCCGAACACGTCCATCCGCTCGAACGACTCTCCCTCTCCCGGCAACTCCAGGAAGACCACATCGCCGAGCTCACCCTGTGCGTAGTCCGTAACGCCCACCAGGTAGACACCGTCCTCGTCGGTCGGCTTCAGGTACTCGTGTTCTTCGGAATAGAGAAGATCGTCGGGGATTACGGACATGGTCCCTCCAGGGGGAGTGTATGGGAGTGCGTGCGCCTGCGGAATAGACATTTTCCGCGCGGGAGCGTCAAGACATCCGAAGGGGACGGATGAATTTCCGACGCGTCTTGCCAGAAGGCGGTTGCGGAAGCTCAGGGGCCCCGGGACTCCCAACCCCGGGCCCTGTACTTCTACGGCAGCCTTCGAGAGATTTGTCGGGCTGGTCCGGCGTTCATTCACCGAACCGGCGTCGGCGCACCCTTGCACCGCACCCATCCTGATCCGGAACCACGACCGAGGAAGCTCATGTCCACGATCCTGACCAACGGCGCTCGACCTGCCCTCACGACCCTCTCCGAAGAGGAGGTCATGTTCCAGGAGGCCGTGCGTGATTTCGCACGAGCCGAGGTGGCCCCCCGCGTCTCCCGGATGGACGAGACGCAGACCATGGATCCCGATCTGATCAAACAGCTCTTTGATCTGGGGCTCATGGGCATCGAGATTCCCGAGCGATGGGGCGGAGCCGAGAGCACCTTTTTCACCTCGGTGCTCGTGGTCGAGGAGCTCTCTCGGATCGACCCGTCGGTCGGCGTTCTGGTCGATGTCCAGAACACCCTCGTGATCAACGCCTTTCTCCGCTGGGCCGACGAGACGCAGCAGGAGCACTACCTTAAACGCCTCGGAGCCGGAGCCGTCGGCGCCTACGCGCTCTCGGAGGCCGGGTCTGGCTCCGACGCCTTCGCCCTGGCCTGCCGCGCCGAGGCCGACGGCGACGACTGGGTGATCGACGGTCAGAAGCTCTGGATCACGAACGGAAACGAGGCCGAGATCTTCATCGTCTTCGCCACCGTCGATCCCGATGCGGGCTACAAGGGGATCACCGCCTTCGTGGTCGACCGCGATACCCCCGGGTTCACCGTCGGCAAGAAGGAGGACAAGCTCGGGATCCGTGCGTCGTCGACCACGGAGCTGATCTTCGAAGGGTGTAGGGTCCCCGGCTCGCAGGTGCTTGGGGAGGTCGGGAAGGGCTACAAGGTCGCAATCGAGACGCTGAACGAGGGCCGGATCGGGATCGGCGCGCAGATGGTGGGGCTCGCCCAGGGTGCCCTCGACCACTCGCTCAAGTACGTGCAGGAGCGTGAACAGTTCGGCCGCCCGATCGGGAAGTTCCAGGGGGTTCAGTTCCAGCTCGCCGAGATGGCCACGAAGATCGAGGCCGCCCGCCTGCTGGTCTACAACGCGGCCCGGCTGAAGGACGCGGGCGAGGACTTCCTGATGCAGGCAGCACAGGCCAAGCTCTACTCCTCGCAGATCGCCCAGGAGGTCGCATCGATGGCGATCGACCTGCACGGCGGCTACGGCTTCACGCGGGAATACCCCGTCGAGAAGCTCTATCGCGACGCCAAGATCGGCACGATCTATGAGGGAACCACCAACATGCAGCTTCAGACGATCGCAAAGCTCCTCCTCCGCTAGGGGAGAGCGCCCGCGCCCCACGACGGCAAGGAGCCTCCATGTTCGGTGGTCTCGGAATCCCGGAGCTGGTCCTGATCTTCCTCCTCCTTCTCCTCCTCTTCGGGGCGAAGCGGATCCCCGGCATCGCCCGCGGGCTGGGCGAGGGGTTTCGGAATTTCAAGGGTGGGCTGAAGAGCGGAGAGGACGGCGACCGGCTCGATGCGCCCGACGACCCCGATGACCGCCGGAGGGAGTCCGACGTCGAAGGGCGCTGATCAGGCGAGAGAGCCCCGTTCCCACAAGGTACGGCTCGGGATCCTCTTTCTCACCGTCTTCGTGGACCTGGTGGGGTTCGGGATTATCCTGCCCCTCCTGCCCTTCTACGCGGATCGGTTCGGGGCCTCGGGCACCCAGATCGCGATCCTGGTTCTCTCGTACTCGGCCGCACAGCTGGTCCTGGCACCGATCTGGGGTCGACTCTCCGACCGCTTCGGCCGTCGGCCGATCCTGTTGATCGGGCTCGTGGGCTCCGCCCTCTCGTACCTGGTCTTCGCCTACGCGGGATCCATCCTCGCCCTGCTGATTTCCCGCACGATGGCCGGCGTAGGGGGTGCCAACATCCCGGTCGCACAGGCCTACATCGCCGACATCACCCCGCCGGAGAAACGGGCGGGCGGGATGGGCTTGATCGGCGCCGCCTTCGGACTCGGCTTCATCTTCGGCCCGGCGATCGGAGGGGTACTCGCCCCGATCGCTCCCGAAGCCCCGGGGCTGGCGGCCGCCGGTCTGTGTGCACTGAACGCGATCCTGGCCTTCTTCCTCCTGCCCGAATCGCTCACGGCGCGGGAACGAGAGGAGCGCTCGGCCCGCGCGATCCTCCTGGAGCGGGAAGGCCCTTCGCGGCTCGAGGAGCTCAAGGTCGTACTCAGAAGCCCAGCCTTTCTGCAGGTTCTTCTCCTCTCCTTCCTCTTCACCGCGGCTTTTTCAGCGATTCACCCCGTGTTTCCTCTTTTCGCGGCTGAACGCTTCGGGCTCGAGGAACGGGGCGTGGGCTGGCTGTTCGCCTTCATGGGTACGATCTCGGCGATCATGCAGGGAGGTGTGGTTCGGGTCCTGGTGCCTCGGATCGGAGAGAGGGCGCTCGTTCGCCTTGCGTCGGGCCCCTTCGTCGCCGGGCTTCTCCTGATCGCTCTCGCTCCGAATATTCCGGTGCTCCTTCTCGCACTCTTCCTTCTGGCGGTCGGATTCGGCGGCACCCTTCCGAGTCTCGTCAGCCTCCTCTCGCGGGCCGCGCCCGACGAGCTTCAGGGAGGCTCTCTCGGAGTGGGTCAGAGCGTGGGGGCGCTGGCGCGCATCCTGGGCCCCCTGATGGGCGGAATCGCGTGGGACCTGGCCGGAGGCCCCGGGCCCTTTCTGACCGGAGCGGCCGTGGCCGCCATCGCCGCCATCTGGGGACTCCGCATGGGACAGTTCGGTGACGGACCTCCCTCTCGCACCCCTTCCGGCCCGTCGCCGCCCACTCCGCTGCCGGTGGACGGTTGATCCATCTCCTCGGTCCTGCCATAGTCTCCCCATGAACGACACACCCGCCACCGAGCCCGACCGCGCGGACCGACTCGATCGGGTCCGCATCGTCCTCAACGAGCCGCAGAATCTCGTGAACATCGCGGGGGTCGTGCGGGCCATGAAGAACATGGGGCTCTCCCGCCTGCATGTCGTCAACCCGGCGGAGTGGGACGCGTGGCGGATCACGGGAATCGCCCACCGCTGCGACGACCTGGTGGAAGAGGCCCGGCATTTCACGACCCTCGAAGATGCCGTGGCCGATTGTGTTCTGGTCGTCGGCACGTCGGCTCGGGCGCGGACCGCCCATCGCAACTACGGCTACGCAGCCGACTGGGGGGAACGGCTGATCGACCGCGCCGGAGTCGGGCCGGTCGCCCTGGTGTTCGGGCGCGAGGACCGCGGGCTTTCGAACGAGGAACTCGATCGTTGCGACGGGGTCGCCATCATCCCGACGGCCGAGTCCTATTCCTCGCTCAATCTGGCCCAGGCCTGCCTGCTGCTGGCCTACGAGATCCGACGCGCGTCGACCGGCGTACTTCCCCCCCTGCCCCGCGGAAAGCGCTCCACAGCGCCAGCGTCTCGCGACCAGTTGGAGTTGATGTTCCGGGCCCTGGAAGGGGGGCTCGAGCGGATCGACTTCTTCAGCGCTCGCCGAGCCGAAAACGTCATGCGGACCTTCCGTACCCTCTTCGCCCGGGCCGATCTCGACGAACAGGAAGCGGGGCTCGTGAAGGCCCTCGGCTTCGAGATCCAGCGACACCTGGAGCGGGTTGCGTCGGGTCAGATCCACCTGCCGAACCCCGGTGACCCGTCCGATGCATCTCCTGACGCCTCTTCTGTCCCCCCGGCCGATCCGCCATCCGAGCACTGATGCAGGGACGCCACAGACACATCTGTGCATGGAAGGTCCCGTTCCATTGGCGTAACGGTCGCGATGGCGTACCTTTTTCGTACAGTCTCCATGCGTCGGGCCGATGCGACCGAAGGGTCGATGGCCCCCGCCCGTCCCCGTCCCCATGCGTCCCATCGCCGACACCCCCGCGGCTCCGTCGACCCTGGCGGATCGGTACAAGGTGCTCCTGGGCATTGGAAGCTCGCTTTCCGGTGTGCTCAGAGAGGAGGACATCTATGCCTCGATCCACCGCGAGACGGTGCGGATCCTCGAGGCCGACGGGTTCTACATCGTGCTTCACGACCCCAGGACCGACGAGGCCGAGGTCGTCTACTGGGCCGACCGGGGGCGCGGACGGCATTCGCAGATCCGCTTCCGGGGTTCCGAGAGCGAGGTAATCCAGACCGGCCAGCCGGTGCTGGTGGAGGATCGTCTGGCGGACCGATCCCTCCTGGTGCTCGGGGAGGACGACTCGGCCCCGACCCGCTCTGCGGTCTCGGCCCCCCTCCATGGCGGAGGTTCGGTCATCGGCGCACTCAGCGTTCAAAGCTATCGCCCGCACGCATACGGCCCCGAGGAGATGGAGCTCCTGAAGGGCATCGCCGACGTCGCCTCGGTCGCCATCCAGAACGCCCGACATGTTTCCGAGCTGGACCGTCGACGTCGCGAGGCCGAGCGCATTCTCGACATCGCCCGGGCGCTGACCTCTTCGCTCGACGACCGCGAAGTGCTCCGCCGGATCGTCGACGCCTCGCTCGACCTGCTGGCCGCCGATGGGGCCGCGGTATGGCTCCTCGAAGAGGCGGGAGCCCGCGTCGGCTCATCCGCCGGCGCGATCGGCCCCCCCGAGGGTGCCCTCTTCCCCCTGCAGGGGGAGCTCATCTCGCTGATTCTCGACGATCGGGAATCGGTGATCATCGAAGATCTGCCGGCCTCGGGCCTGCTCCCGGCGGCGACACGGCGTCGACTCAAGGGCGAGAGCGCGATGATCGTGCCCCTGATCGCGGGGGACCGCGTGATCGGGGCACTCTCGGTGGGGAGCTCGGAGCCCCGGAGCTTCACCCCCGACGGAGCCCGGCTCCTGCAGCGTCTCGCGGGCCATGCAGCGCTCGCGCTCGAGAACGCGCGCCTGCACGCACGCCTGCGCTCGCTATCGCTCACGGACCCCCTCACGGGCCTTCCGAACCGCCGGCACATGGAAATGCACATCAGCCAGGAGCTGGCCGCAGCTCGGCGGGGCCGAAAGCTCTCGCTCGTCCTCTTCGACCTCGACGACTTCAAGCAGTACAACGACGCACTCGGCCACCTGGCCGGTGACGATGCGCTGCGCGCCGTGGGGCAGATCCTGCAGGGCGAGACCCGAGCCATGAACCTGGTGGCCCGATACGGGGGCGACGAGTTCGTGGCGGTGCTCTCGGATACGTCGGAGGAGGGCGCCCGTCAGCACGCCGAGCGAGTAGCCCGACGCCTCAGCCAGCACCCCCTGCTCGGGCCCCTGGCGCTGAGCATGTCCTTCGGGGTATCGGAGTTCTCGGACGGGGTCGACACCACCGAGGCGCTGATTCAGGCCGCCGACGGCGATCTGTACCGATCGAAGGGGAAGCGGAAGTCTTCATGAGCCCGGATACCGAGATCCGGGAGCTGATGGACAGCGCGGTGACGCTGGCTCGCGAGGCCGGTCGGGTGACCCTCCGGCACTTCGGCGACGTCGTCGAATCCGAAGCGAAGGGGGACGGCTCACCGGTCACCATCGCCGATCGCGAGGCGGAGTCCCTCCTGCGCGACCGGATCACCCGCCAATACCCCGATCACGGGGTTCTGGGCGAGGAATTCGGAGAGACCGAGGGGGCCGGACGGGTCCGCTGGATTCTCGACCCGATCGACGGCACCCGCTCCTTCATGCGCGGCGTTCCGCTCTATGCGGTGCTGATCGGGATCGAACGAGACGACGTTCCTGTCGTGGGCGTCGCGCACTTCCCCGCGCTCGCCGAGACCGTTTGGGCCGGCCGAGGCGAAGGTGCCTTCTGGAGGCCCGCCGGCAGTCGGATCGACGTACCGGCGTCGGTCAACGGCACCCGGGAGTTGAAGGAGGCGGTCGCGCTGACCTCGGACCCAGGCATGACGGCGAGCAGCCAGTTCGGTCCGGGCTGGGGGCGACTCACGGCCGCGGTCGGCTACACCCGAAGCTGGGGCGATGCCTACGGGCACGCGCTCGTGGCCACCGGACGGGCCGAACTGATGGTCGATCCCGAGCTCTCGGCCTGGGATGCCGCTCCGCTACTCACGATCCTAGCGGAAGCCGGAGGTCGGTTCACCGACCTCTCGGGCGCCGCTACCATCCACGGTGGCTCCGGGCTCTCCTCGAATGGCCCCCTGCACTCCGAAGCGCTGAAGCTTCTCTCCGACCGATAGCGCGCAGTCGACGCAAGATCGCCCTCGGGTCGCTGAACGCCATGCGGCAGCATCGGGAAGCGTTCCAACCGGACCCGAGGCCGCAGGGGCCCCTTCGGTCGTTGGCTCGCCTCGACGCAGCTGCCGCTCGGCATCATGCCCGCGGGCGTTCAGCTCGGCCCCCGGGTGTTCAGCCTGACCCCCCGCCCTCCGCTTGACGCATGCGCATTCAGGGCAATATATCTGTACTCGGCGTTCCCCTGCTTCGGTGGATGCTACCGTGGGACCTGCGGGACTCTCCTCCATTTCAGGGTGTCCGGCTCCTCCGGAGAACGCCAACTCTGCTCGGGGACCAGGCGTCCCACCTGACCGGCTCCGGTCACGGACGCGCTGCCCTCAAGGTGCCGATCCCCAGGGGGAGTGGATACCGGCTCCGGGGCGCGTCGAGGAGGGTCATGGGACGCATACGTTCGACCTGGACGTCCGGTGGGTGCGGACATGGGGAGACGGATCGGATGCCCGGCGCATGAGCACCGATGCGCAGGGGATCCTCCGGAGGCTCGCCGAGGGCGACATGCGCGCGCTGGACCAGCTCTATCCCCTGGTATACGACGATCTGAGGCGCGTCGCCCGGGCCCAGCTCGCCCGCGAACATCCGGACCACACCCTCGATACCACTGCGCTCGTCCACGAGTCGTATCTCCGCTTCGTGGGAAGCACGCCCATCGACGCCGAGGGCAGGGCTCATTTCCTGTCCATCGCCGCCCGCGCGATGCGGCGGATCCTGGTCGATCACGCGAGGAAGCGCAGGGCCGGGAAACGCGGCGGAGGCGCCATCCCCGAGCCGCTTACCCCGGGCCTCGCCGTGGTCGACGACCGATCCCTCGAACTCGTGGCCCTCGACGACGCCCTGGAGCGGCTCGAGGCGCTCGACGAACGAAAGGCCCGAGTCGTCGAATACCGAGTCTTCACAGGGATGACCGTCGAGGAGACGGCGGAGACCCTGGGTGTGTCTCCGGCGACGGTGAAGCGGGACTGGACCGTGGCCCGGGCCTGGCTGAACCGGCAGATACGACCCGAACCCGGCGAGTGAGCCGTCCGAGGCCCGTTTCACGCAAGCACGGGTGAGAGACCCTCTTGCCCTCCGACACGGGAGAGACCATGAACAACCCAGCCACTGGGGAAGCGCTGCTGTCCCCGGAGCTCCTGAGCGCGCACCCACGTACGACCGCGAGAACCGCTTCTTCCAGGAGGACTTCGACGAGCTGCGTGACATCGGCTACCTGAGCATCGCCGTGCCCGAGGAGCTGGGAGGCGCAGGAGCCTCGCTGGCTGAGGTGTGCCAGCTGCAGCGGCGCCTGGCGTATTACGCGGGGCCCTCGGCGCTGGCGGTCAATATGCATCTCTACTGGACGGGCGTTGCAGCCGACCTCTGGCGTGCGGGGGACACCTCCCTGCAGTGGCTTCTCGAGGAGGCCGTCGACGGGGAGGTCTTCGCGGCCGGTCACGCCGAGACCGGAAACGACATCCCGGTGCTCCTTTCGACGACCCGCGCGGAGCCGGCAGACGGCGGATACCGGTTCACGGGGCGAAAGGCCTTCGGGAGCCTCGGTCCGGCGTGGACCCAGCTCGGGATCCACGGGCTGGACACGTCGGACCCTGAGCACCCGAGGGTCGTCCACGCCTTCGCGCCGCGTGACTCCGCCGGCCTGTCGACCGTGGAGACGTGGGATGACGTCCTGGGGATGCGCGCGACACGGAGCGACGACACGGTGCTGGACGGCGTCTTCGTGCCCGAGGAGCGAATCGCCCGGGTCGTGGACGCGGGGTTTCCCGGCATTGATGCCTTCGTCCTGGGCATCTTCGTCTGGGCGTTGCTGCCCTTTGGGAACATCTATTTCGCGATCGCCCACCGAATGTTCGACCTGACGGTCGAGCGCCTCGAGAAAAAGACGTCGATTGCCATGTCCCGAGACATGCGCCACCACCCCGGAGTACAGCACGACGTGGCGGCCATGGCCCTCGAGCTCGAGGCCGTTGAACCCCATCTGGACCGGATCGCCGCCGACTGGTCTCGGGGGGTCGATCACGGCGCCGTGTGGCCGGTGAAGATTTTCGCGGCCAAGTCCCACGCCGTCGAGGCGAGCTGGCGCGTCGTGGATCGCGCGCTCGACGTAGCGGGGGGATTCGGCATCTTTCCGGGATCGGGGCTCGAGCGTCTCTTCCGCGACGCCCGGTTGGGACGGATCCATCCAGCCAACCGCTACGTGACCCACGAGGTGCTCGGCAAGGCGCTCCTCGGCGTCGACCTCGCGGACGAGCGGCGTTGGGGCTGAGGCCGTGACCGTGGACCAGGCGAAGCGCACAGAAGGAGGCGATGCGATGACCGGGGACAGCGGGCCCCAGCCCATGAGCCGGCGCCGGCTTGTGGAGCTCGTCGGCGAGCTCCGACGGAGGCGCGTCTTCCGTGTCGTTCTGGCCTACGCTGCAGCCGTATTTCTCGTCTGGCAGATCGCCGAGATCGCCTTTCCGGCCCTGGGGATCCCCGACTGGGCATTGGCTCTGGTCATCGTCCTCTCCGCTCTCGGACTTCCCCTGACCGTCGTTCTGGGATGGGCCTTCGACATCACGCGCGAAGGGGTTGTGCGCACCGGCGCGGCTCACGGCGAGATCAAGGCACCGGGAGTGATCCCGGCCCGACCGTCGTCGCCCTCCGCGGACGCCAGAGCGCGCTTCGCCCGGACCCAGAGGGCCTTCGAAGAGGCCCTGCGCGTCGAACCTTCCCGGCGAGCGGCAGCTCTGGAGCGCATCGCACCCGATCCGGCCGTCCGCTCCGAGGTGGTCGACCTGCTGGAGGCTCACGAGGGCCATGGCATGCTCGATGAACTCGCCCAGTCCCTCCGGGTCCATGTCCGTATCGACGGGGGGGCTCCCGAGGTCGGAAGCCGGTTCGGGCACTACACGCTCCACGAGCGTCTCGGCTCCGGGGGGATGGGCGTCGTGTGCCGTGCCGAGGACAGTCGACTGGGCCGGATGGTGGCTCTCAAATTCCTCTCTTCCACGTTGGCGAGCGACCCCACGGCAAAGCAGCGCTTTCTGGCCGAGGCGAGGGCCGCCGCCGCGCTGGACCACCCCAACATCTGCACGATCCTCGAGGTCGGCGAGATCGACGGGCGGCTTTTCATCGCCATGCCCTACTACAGCGGCCGCACGGTCAAGGAGCTTCTGAAGGGCGGTGCCCTGGGCGCGGGGCTGGCGGTCCCGATCGCCATCGAGGTCGGCCGAGGCCTGGCGGCGGCCCACGCCAGCGGCGTGATTCATCGCGACGTGAAGCCCGCCAACGTCATTGTCACCGACGGTGGGACGGCTACGATCGTCGACTTCGGAGTGGCCAAGGTCGCCCGACAGAACCTGACCCGCACCGGCGTCGCACTGGGCACCGTCAGCTACATGAGCCCGGAGCAGACGCAGCGAGGGGCCGTCGATCACCGATCCGACATCTGGGCGCTCGGCGTGATGCTATACGAAATGGTTTCCGGGGTCCGTCCCTTCCGGGGGTCGACGGATCAGGCCATCCAGGACTCGATTCTGACCGGAGTCCCCGACCCCCTGGCTCCACACGTCGACGGAGCATCGAGTCTGGAGCCTGTGGTGAGCCGCGCCATGCAGAAGGATCCGGCAAAACGATACGCGACGGCAGCGGCGATGGTCGAGGCCCTCGAGAAGGTCCGGATCGGCTCGTCACCCGAAGCCGGGGAGTCCGGTCTCCGGGGAGGACTCATGCGCAAGGGTGAGCGGCGTCAGGTGACAGCGCTCACGACCCTCCTCGCCGAATTCGACGAGCTGGTCGATGACCACTCAACCGAGGCCGTCGAAGCCGTCCTGGAACGGGTGCGGCAGACCGTGACCGCCGTGGTGACGTCGCAGGGGGGGATGGTCCACGCCGTGAACGCCGACCGGATCGAATGCGTCTTCGGAATTCCCGAAGCCCGTGAGGATGACACGAAGCGGGCCGTCCAGGCGGCCCTGGAGTCGACACGCCGATGCGAGCGTATCCACCTGGGCCCGAATCCGGAGAGCCTCGGAATTGCACTGCGTAGCGGGATCGACGTCGGGATCGTCGCCGTGCACCTCGACTCCGGAGACGGAGGGAAGTACCGGATCGGTCGATCCCTGATGAAGCGTTCGGCCCGGCTCGCCACCGAAGCCGGCCCCGGGACGGTACTCGTGAGCTCGGACTGCCGCCGAATGGTCCGCTCGTTCGCCGAAACGGATCGGGGTCCCGATGTCGGACTGGGCCACGATTCGGGGACGATCTCCACCTACCACGTCCACAATCTCCGGGAGTTCGAGTCTACCCTGGAAGCACGGTCGCTCGGCGGGCTCACTGCATTCACCGGAAGGAGTTCCGAGCTCGGCGTGCTGGTCGAAGGACTGGAAGAAGCCATCGAGGGGTCCGGTGGAATCGTGACGGTCAACGGTGAGGCGGGAATCGGAAAGAGCCGGCTCCTCTACGAGTTCGAGCTCGGGGTGCTGGGCAATCGAACCCGTGTTCTCCATGGTCGCTGTCAGTCCTATGGCGGTGCCGTGCCCTACATGCCGTTTCTCGATGTTCTTCGACAGCTGCTGAAGATCGACGAACAGGATCCGCCCACGGCGACCGAGGTTACCGAGCGTGTCGAGGCGCTGGGTGGGGAGCTGGTGGCCTACGCCCCGTTCTATCTGCACCTGCTGTCCATCCCCTCTGACACTCCGGTCCCCCAGCAGCTGTCGGGGGACCAGCTCCGCCTGGCCATTGTCGAATCCATTGCCGCGATCCTCACGGTCGCATCGACGTCCCGTCCCATCACGCTGCTCCTCGAAGACTGGCACTGGGCCGACGAAGCGTCCACCGCAGCTCTCGTCCAGCTCGGTGAGCTGATCGCGGCCTTCCCCATGCTGGTCATCGTGAGCCACCGGCCGGGGTACGGCGTCACCTGGGAATCTCTCGCCAACCACCGTCACATCACCCTCGCCCCTCTGGTGGCCGACCACATCCACCAGGTCGTCGCATCGAGCCTTGGAGTCGATGTCGTCAACGAAGCGCTGGTCGACCGCATCCACGACCGTGCTCAGGGCAACCCCTTTTTCATCGAGGAGATGTGCGCAGCCCTTGCCGAGCAGGGCGCCATCGAAATCCGAGAAGGGCGAGCCGGGCTTTCGCGCGAGGCAGAAGCCCTGTCGCTCCCCGATTCCGTGCAGTCGGTGATTCGGACACGGCTCGATCGCATCACGCCGGCCACGAGGGAGGTCCTGAGTGCGGCATCGGTCGTGGGACGTGACTTCACCCGAGACCTGGTGGGGCGTGCGCTGCCCGGAGCGCCGGATTTGAACGGCGCGCTGGAGCGGTTGAGAGCCGTGGGGCTCATCCAGCAGACCCGGGTGGTCCCGGATGTCGCGTACCGATTCAAGCACGCGCTGATCCAGGAGGTGACCTACGAGACGCTACTGGGTCATCAGCGCAAGGAGCTGCACAAGCGGGTTGGCGAGGCGATGGAGGCGCTGCGGCTCACCAGTGACGAGGATCGCCCGTTCGCGCGCCTCGGAGACCATTTCCTCCGCGCGGAAGTCTGGGACAAGGCTGTCGACTACGCCCTGGGTGCGGCGAGGAGGGCGTCACGGCTCAGCCAGATCCCTGACGCCCTTCGGGCCCTGAAGGTGGCAGAGACCGCCCTCGTACATCTTCCCGACGAGGAGGCGTTCGAGCGACGCCTCGAAATGCTTCTCATGAAGGAGCGGCTCTCCGAAACCACCGGTGAACGCGGCGAGCAACGGAGGATCATCAGCGAGCTTCGCCCCCTTGTGGAGGGGTGCGAGGACCTCGCCCTCCAGGCCGAGGTGCTCGTCCGGGCCGGTGATCTCGAAGTCTCGCTCCGGAACTACGAGAGTGCCGAAGACACGCTGCTCGAGGCGGTCGACAAGGCGAGCCGTGCCTCGGACTCGGCCATCCACCGCAAGGCCCTTCGCAGTCTGGGGCTCCTGCGCTGGCACCAGGATCGTAACGACGAGGCCCTCGAGATCCTGGAGGCGGTACTGGACGACGACCGCGAGGCGGGGGATAAACAGGGCATGATTCTCGACCACCACAATCTGGGCAGCGTGTACCGGGGCATGGGTGAGGTCGAGCGGGCGCTCGAGCTCGCCGAGGAGTCCATACGGCTCGCCGAGGACAGCCCTTTTCGCAAGGTGTACGCGATCCATACGGCGGCTCTCTGCCAGCGCGAATTGGGACGGACGGACGAGGGCATCGCCAGGTGGGAGGAGGGTATCGCGCTGTGTGAGAAGCATCATCTACCCCTCCAGCAATCCTACCTGATGACCTCCCTGGCTCACGTGTACCTGCAGATCGGCCGCACCGAGGATTCCGTGGCCCTCTATGAGAAAGCCGTGGATCTCACCCGTCGGGTCCGCCATGCCGAGGGGGTCGCCCGAGGGGTCAGTGCCCTGGCAAAGGTGCTCGAGGGACTCGGTCGACACGAGGATGCCCTGCCGTACTGGACCGAGGCCAGCGCCTGGTTCGGGCGCATGGAGGAAATCGACCGGCAGGCCCACGCCCAGAGCCGAGTCGCCATCATCCAGGAGGAACTAGGCGAGGCCCAGCAGGCGCTCGCCGCGTGGGGTGACGCCCACCAGCTCGCGGGAGAAGCGGGCGACGAACCGCTCGAGTTTGAAAGCCTCATGGCCCTTGCACGTCTGACCAGGGAGCATCTGGGGTCTGTCCGCCTCGCGATCTCGTACTACGAGCATGCAGTCCGGATCGCCCGGGAAACCGGACAGCTTGAAAAGGCGGGCGTGGCCCTCAATTCCCTCGGCGTCGTTGCCTGGGAATCCGGGGACTACGAGACTGCGCACCGGCACTACGTCGACGCCGTGGCCTGCTTCGAAGGCACAGCCCACACGGCCTCCCTCGGGCACGCACTGAGCAGCCTGGGCCAGACGCTGCGCCGCCTGAACCGGCTGGACTCGGCTCGTGACGCGCTGGAGCGGGCCATTTCCCTCCACAGGGAGTCGGGTAAAGCCCAGCTCGAGGGATACGCATTGGCGGCCCTGGGTGATACGCTCCTGGAGCAGGATGAGCCCGAGCTCGCCGTGCAGGCCTTCCAGGACTCCCTCGAGATCCGGAGGGGGATCGGAGATCAGACCGGGGCCGGGTGGATGATTCAGCGGCTCGCGACGTCGGCCCACCACATGGGGCATCTGGACCGCGTACGTGATCTGGTGACCGAAGCGACGCTCATCGCGGACGAGATGGGAGACCACGACCTTCAGGAGGCATGCGCCAAACTTCGCCCCTGAAGAATTGAACCGAGAACAGGAGAGCACCATGCCCAGGTACATCATCGAGAGGACGACGGGAACGCTCACGAGAGACGAGGTGGAGGCCGCCGGCAGGAAGTCCAACGAGGTCCTGGAGGGAATGGATGACGTCGTCTGGATCCGGAGCTACGTTTCGGATGCCGCCGGAAAGATCTACTGCGAGTACGAGGCCCCGAACGAGGAGGCCGTACTCCGTCATGCCGAGCTGGCGGGGCTGCCGGTGGATCGAATCTCCGAGGTGGCGATGGAGGTCAGCCCGTCGATGTTCGTGTAGCAGGCCATTGCAGACGTACAGGGACCACCGGGACGGGGTCGTGCGGTGCTGGAAAAGACGGGTCGCTGAAGGCGATGCGGCAGCACCGGTGACCCGTCGCGACGAGGATCCTGCGCGTCAGCCAGGACCCCCGTCGCGACGCAACCTCAGACGCTCGCGCTCGCTTCGCTGGGAGCGACTTCACGGTCGAGCATCTCGGGCTCCTGCGGGGGCTGCCAGAGCTGGATGGTCGGGAAGGTCGCAAGGAACCAGCGGATGGTCAGCGCGAAGATCCCCAGGAAGCCCAGTCCGATGAGCGGCTCCCAGAGGGTGATCGTCGGCGTACCGGCCTCGTGCAGCGAAGGCGCGATCAGAAGCCACCGCTCGAGCCAGACTCCCAGCAGGGCGATCGCCGCGATCGAACCGAGCCAGGTCGGGTTTAGCTTCGGCTTGCGCCCGATCAGCCCCGCAAAGGGCACGATGAAGCAGAGGATGATCGCGGTGAGTGCGAGCGGCCCCCACTCCGCCCCGGAACGGTGGATGATCCACGCCTGTTCCCAGGGGAGCTTTCCGTACCAGATCACGATGTACTGCGAGAAGAACAGGTACGCCCAGAAGATCGAGAAGGCGAAGGTCAGCTTGCCCAGATCGTGCTTCTGCTGCGGACCCATGTGCTCGTTGAAGTAGGCGTTCTTGCGCTTGAGGAGCACCATCGCCACCACGGTGGCCGCGATCCCTCCCCAGAAGGCGGTCATGAAGAACCACCCGGGGAAGAGCATCGAGAACCAGTGCGGCTCGAGCGACATCGCCCAGTCGATCGCCAGCATGCTCATCACCACCGCGTAGACCAGGGCGAGCGCCGGCGCAAGGACCTTCAGCTTCTGCCAGGCGCGCTGCTCTTCGGCCTCCTGTCCCAGCCAGTTCCCGCTGAGTCGCTCCCGCCAGCTCGCGCGGCCCGAGTGGCCCTCCTCGTCTTCGGCCCGCTCCGCGCCCAGATCGGGCCGCAGCATCCAGTACATGAAGATGAGGGTCAGGGTGAAGAGAATGGCCGTACCGATGAGATTCCGGGAGATCAGGAAGGGAATGTTGAGGTACGCTTCCTTCAACTGCACGATCGGGTCGTACTCCATCTTCTCGATCCACGGGAAGTAGCTCTCCCGCAACCGGAGCATGGGCAGCATGAGCAGGTAGGCGACGGGAAGAAAAGCCCCGAACGCCAGGGACACGCGCCGCACCGACCAGTTCCACTTGGCCTTGGTGATCACGGTGGCCGCGCAGAGAATCACCGCACCCTGAGCGATCCCGGTGAAGAAGAGCCAGTTCGCGACGTAGGCCTGCCAGGCACGGTCGGCATCGGAGGCCAGGAGCACGACAAAGGCCAGGGCTCCAGCCCCGACCATCGCCAGAAGGACGAAGGTCGTGATCCGGGAGGGGTTCAGGTATCGAGCCTGAACATCGGATGGAACGTGGATATCATGCATCGGTCAGGCCTTAGCCTTCCTCGCCGGAGTCGTCCGAGGCCTCTTCCTGCTGCTGCGGAAGATTCCCCTGGAGCTGTCGCACGTAGTTGACCACGTGCCACCGGTCGTAATGGGTGAGCTGATGTCCGTAGGCGGGCATGGAGCCACGTCCCACCCGGATGATCGAGTAGAGATATCCGTCGGAGTGCTCGAGCGCCTGCCCCTCGATGATGGTGAAGGAGGCGACGCCCGCGGCCGTCACGGGGCCTCCTCCGGCACCGGCGTCTCCGTGGCAGGGCGCGCAGGCTCTCAGGTAGAGTTCCTCGCCCCGCTCGAGCGAGGCATCGTCGGCCTCGATGGGATTCTCGAGGTCCACCGCGTCGGGGTGGCCCTGGAGCAGCATGAGCGGGGTGATCGGAGCCGGCATGGGCGTGCCTTCGGGCTGGCCGACGGCAACCTCCCCCGGGGCGCCGGGAAAATTGCCCGACGCGAAGGAGACCGCGCCCTCGGGCGGGAGCCTCGGATCCTCGTAGGCTCCGATCGAGGGCTGATCCCGCATCGAGCGCCCGAAGATCGAGACGAGCAGGTCGTCCATCGGGGTGCATCCGGCCCCGGTCATCAGGACCAGGAAGAGAACCGTCCAACTGCGCGTGCGCACCATTCCTTCGCTTCCTTCAGCCATGAGCCCTTGCCTCCGGGTCGTCCTCGATCCTCGAGGGACCGCTGGACTCCAGAATCTGTCGCGCCTCGGCGAGGCGGTCTCCGGGCGCCGTCACGTAAATCCCGAACCGCCCGGCGGAGAATTCGGGGTCGTATACCACATCGGACTTGAGATCGGGCACCCGCATGTTCCAGAAGACCCCGAACACGGTGAAGAGCACTCCGAAGAGGATCGTCATCTCGAAGGCGATGATCACGTAGGCCGGCATCGACAGAATCGGCTTTCCGCCGGTCACCAGGGGCCAGTCGAGACTCGTGAACACGGCCAGGGCGAATCCCGTCGCGGCTCCGGTCAGCCCTCCCACGAGGGTGAAGATGGCCATCGGTGTGGTCCCGTAGCCAAGGGCCTCCTCGATGTGGTGCTCGGGGAATGGGGCGAAGGCCGTGATCTCTTCGAAGCCCTTCTCTCTCAACTCCCGGATCGCGTCCAGGGTGGAGTCCAGGTAGTCGTAGGACGCCAGGACTCCCTCACGAGCGGTGCTCATGACGACACCTCCTCCTTCGTCCGACGCTTCGGTCGCATGGGTGGGGGCAGGACCTCCTTGATCTCCGAGATCGCCACCGGCGGCAGGAGTCGGATGAAGAGGAGGAACCAGAAGGCGAACCAGCCGAAGGTCCCGATCACGATGCCCATCTCGGTGAAGCTCGGGCGGTAGACGGCCCAGGCGAAGGGCATGTACTCGTGCGAGAGCGAGGTGACGATGATCACGTAGCGCTCGAACCACATCCCGATGTTGATGAAGATCGTGATCACGAAGAGCGCCGGAATGGAGTGTCGGACCCGCTTGAACCAGAGGAGAATCGGAATCATCCCGTTACAGGTCAGCATGATCCAGGTCGCCCACCAGTAGTGACCGAAGAGCCGGTTCCAGAAGACCCGGCGCTCCGGGTCCTCACCCGAGTACCAGGCCATGAAGAACTCGGTCAGGTAGGCGTAGAACACGATCAGTCCCGTCACCAGACAGAGTTTCGCCATGGCGTCGAAATGTCGGATCGTCAGGTATTTCTCGAGCCTGAAGACCTTCCGGATCGGGACCATCAGGGTGATCACCATTGCCACGCCCGAGAAGATCGCTCCGGCCACGAAGTAGGGTGCGAAGATCGTGGCGTGCCAACCCGGAACGATCGCCATGGCGAAGTCCCAGGAGACCACCGAGTGGACCGAGAGGACCAGCGGGGTGGCGAGCGCGGCGAGCAGGAGGTAGGCCTTGGCGAAGTGATGCCACTGGCGGTCCGTGCCGCGCCACCCGAAGGAGAGCAGGTGGTAGAAGCGGTTCCGCAGCGTCCCCTTCTGCGTCTGGTCACGGGCCGCCGCGATGTCGGGGATCAGCCCCAGCAGGAAGAAGAGCGACGAGACCGTGAAGTAGGTCGAGACCGCGAAGACGTCCCAGACCAGGGGTGAGCGGAAGTTCGGCCAGAGCAGCCGCTGGTTCGGGTACGGGAAGAGCCAGTACGCGTGCCAGACCCGGCCCAGGTGGATCAGGGGGAAGAGCCCCGCCGTCATCACCGCGAAGACCGTCATGGCCTCGGCGGCGCGATAGATCGACTGCCGCCACCGTGCCCGGAAGAGGAAGAGGATGGCGGAGATCAGGGTACCGGAGTGGGCGATACCGACCCAGAAGACGAAGGTCGTGATGTACGCGCCCCACCCCACCGGGGAGTTCAGCCCCGAGAGTCCGATCCCGTTGATGATCTGGTTGCCCCACGAGAATGCGAGCAGCCCGATCCCGGCGATCGACATGCCGAGAAGGATCCACCACCACTTCCCGGGACGGGACAGCATCTGGAGGATGTCCGTATTGACCTCGGCGTACTTTCGTACGTCGGGGTGGGTCTGAGCGCCCCGCTCTTTTTCGGTTACCGTCGCCATGCTCTCCCTCTCGCCCCCGGGTCACCCGGAGGACCTGGTAGTCCTCAGACGTGAATGTCGTCGACCGGGTGGAAGGTCACTTTACGTAGATAATTCACAGCTGGCTGGGTGTTGATCAGCACATCCAGCACGCGGTAGGTGCGTTCGTTCTCGACCACCTGAGCCACTCTGGACTCGGGGTCCCTGATGTTCCCGAACACGATCGCCTCGGCCGGGCAGCTCTGCTGACACGCCGGTACGACCTCGCCGTCGCGGACGTCCCGGCCTTCGACCGTGGCGCGATTCTCGACCTGACGGATCCGCTGCACGCAGAAGGAGCACTTCTCCATGACGCCTTCGGAGCGGACGGTCACATCGGGGTTGTACTGCCAGTTCATCGGCTCCGGCACGTCCGAGAAGCCGTACCAGTTGAACACCCGAACCTTGTACGGGCAGTTGTTCGCACAGTACCGGGTACCCACACAGCGGTTGTAGATCTGGCCGTTCAGGCCATCTGGAGTGTGGTACGCCGCATAGACCGGGCAGACCGGCTCACAAGGCGCATTCCCACAGTGCTGACACATCATGGGCACGAAGCGAACATCGACCGGCCCGGGCGCCGTGGCGTCCACGGTCTCGTAATAGCGCTCCATGCGGATCCAGTGAAGATCGCGACCCATCATGATCTGATCTTCACCCACGTTCGCCACGTTGTTCTCGGCCTGACACGCGGTGACGCAGGCCGAGCACCCGGTGCACTTGTCCAGATCGATCGCCATGGACCAGCGTGCGTTCTCGGCCGGGTCGTAGTCGCCGTACTGTGCCCCGGGAAGCGGGTAGTCCTGCGGGCGCCCTTCAGTGGGAACCGGGACGAACCCTCCCATCGCCTGAAGCTCCTGCAGGTCATAGCCTCCGTGGTCGTCGCCGTGGCCCTGACCCAGCTCGGCGAGTGCCACAGCGGGGGCGATCGGGCGGTCGTACGTCTGATCGGACCCCTCGATCGTCGCCAGGCGACGATGACGTCCGGTCGGTTCGACCTCGACGCGGGTCGCGAGGTGGACGAGGGCACCCGAGGGCTGCTCCTGTTCGGCGGGCAGCAGGCGCATGGGGTTCACCCCCTTGCCCTCGGCGTAGCGTCCGTAGGATTCGTGTCCCGAGCCCATCGCGACTGCCACGGTGTCGGCACGAACACCCGGATAGGTGAAGACCGGCAGCTCGACCTCACCGTGGGGAGAGCGCAAGCGGACGATGTCGCCCTTGCGAACGCCCATTTCGGAGGCCGTGTCCGGGTGGATCTCGACCCACGAGTGCCAGGCGATCTTCGAAACCGGGTCGGGAAGCTCCTGCAGCCAGGGCCGGTTGGCCCCGCTCCCGTCTCCGAAGCGCGACGACGGGTACACGACCAGGACGTGACCGTCCTCATCACCGTCGAGCGCCGGGGCGTCGAAGGTCAGGGCCCGATCGGGTGACTGCAGGGAAACCTGCGCGGCTGCGTCGGTCGGCAGCTCGGCCATCCCGTCCCGAAGAACCTGGCGCCAGAAGACATCGAAGGTTCCGACCGGCGAGCCGGCGTCGGCGTGCAGGTCGCTCCAGCGGTTGCGCACGTAGTCGTGAAAGGTCTCGGCGCCGAGATCCGCCCCGAGGCGGCTGGCCAGGGAGAGGAGCAGATCGCCGCACGGACGGGAATCAAAGTGCGGGACCGGCCGCATCGCAGGCTGCTGAACCGTCCAGAGGCCCGGGCGCGGATTCGAGTCACCCCACGACTCCAGGTAGTGACGGTCGGGAAGGACGAGGTCCGCAAGCTCGGCCGTCTCGTCCATCTGCGAAACGATCGCCACCTTGAATCCCACACCCTCGATCGCCTCGCGGAATCCGGCGGCCGGGGGGAGAGAGTACGCCGGATTCGTCCCATGCAGCACGAGCGCCTGTACCGATCCACCCGCCATCTCTTCGATCAGCCCGAACAACTCCGAATACGGGCGGGTGGCTGCTCCGGTGAGCGACTGGTCGAAGTGCACGGTGGAGCCGATCGCACCGGAAACGGCATTCAGCACCATCGCGGCCAGGTTGGACGCGGTCGCGTTCCGGTGCTGCCCCGCCACGCCGGGCCCCAGGATCAGGGGCGCCTCCGCGGCGGAGAGGTGGTCGACCAGTTCCTCGAGCGAGTCCTGGGGAATCCCGGCCTGCTCGGCGGCCGCCGACAGAGAATAGCCCTGCACGATCGAGTTGTAGGGGCCGGCATCAGCGCCACGTTGCACCAGCGCGTTCGCGAGAGCCAGGGCCACCGCTCCCTCGGACCCCGGGCGAATCGGATACCAGTCGTCGGCGTTCTGACCGGTCAGGTTCAGCCGGGATCCAAGGAACACGAAGCGGGTCTTCGAGCCATCGGTGTCGTCCACACCCGAGGATCTCGCAAAGCCCCGCATGTGTTCGACCGGCGAGAGCCACGTCTCGATGAAGTCGGCACCGAAAGAGAGGATCAGGTCCGCCGATTCGAAGTCGAAGTGCGGGACCTCGTCCCGACCGAAGGCGATCCGGACGGCCTCACGGAGGGGGGCCTCGGAGAGGGCCTCGTACTCGACGCGCTCCCCTCCGATCTCGGCAACCACCTCGTCCATCAGTGCACTGAGTGACGGTCCGACGCGACCGGACAGGAAGCGCGTAGCGGAGCCGGCGTCCTGAATCGCGTTGGTCAGGATTCCCTCGGCCGTTTCCCAGTCGATCGGCTCGAACTCGTCGCCGTTGCGCTGCATCGGCTGGGTCACCCGGTCGGGGTTGTAGAGCGCCTGAAGGCTCGAGTGACCCCGTGCACAGAGCGCGCCACCCGAGATCGGGTGATTCGGATTCCCTTCGAGCTTGATCGCCCGGCCATCCATCGACTTGACCCAGACTCCGCACCCCGCGGAGCATTCGCCGCACGCGGTGGAGTACCAGGTGGCCACGCCGGGGGTGATGTCCTCGGGCGGGGTGACGTAGGGCATGAGCTTCTCCACACGATCCGTGGAGCAGCCCACCAGCCCGGCGCCGGCACCCGTGACACCGAGGACCTTCAGGAAATCACGCCGCTTGATTCCTTCACTCATGAACGTCCCTCAATCATCCTTGGACCGGGGTGGTATCCCGGCAGTCTTCCGCCCCGCTCGGCCGATTCGCCGAGCGGGGCGGATTCTCAGGTCAGTAATGGCAGACGGTGCAGTCTCGCGATGCGCCCATGTCGATGTGACAGTTGAGGCACCAGCCCATGGTCAGCGGCTGCTCGACTCGCTGGATCACACCGATCTCTTCGAGGTTCCCATGACAGGCGGCGCAATCCACTCCCGCGGAAACGTGGCGCATGTGGGGGAACTGAACGTGGTCGGCAACCTTGTAGATACGGTTCCACGGTATGGCCTCCCCGCGCTCCCAGTATCCGCGGAGCTTCGGGATCTCCTCACCGCCTTCGGGGCCCGCAACCGCGGTGTGGCACCCCATACAGCTGGCCACGGGCGGCACTCCGGCGCTCGATGCGCGCTCGGCCGAGAAGTGGCAGTACTGGCAGTCGATCTGGTACTCCCCCGCGTGAGTGTTGTGCGGGAAGGCGATCGGCTGGCCCGACGGCCCGTAGTCCTGGGCGGCGGCAGCTTCGGATTCCTGACTGTTCCCGCCCTGGGCCTGCACGAAGGCAAGGGAGCCCAGAACGGCGAATATGACGACGATGGCGATGAACCACTGCTTCTTCATAACCGCTATTCTCAGTCGAAGGGCGGGCGGGATCGGGATTCCCTGTCCCTGAACAGGGCGAGAACTTACCCGACCCGCCGCGTGCCTGTCAACGCCGGAGGGCTGGATTGCCCATCTCGGCAACGGCGCCCGAAACCCGCGAGTGGCAAGAGGGTTCCGGTCCCCGATGGCTGAGAATCGATCTCAGTTGTCCGCACCCCCACCTCTTCGCCACATTGCCTTCATGGACTCAGCGAATCGAAGCTCCGGGCGGCCGGGAAGAAAGATCAGGCGCGACAGCACCGACCCCCCCGCACCCTGGGGGCCGGTCGAGCTTCCGGAGGGCCGGAGGGTCTACCGACGGATCGGCCCTCTGGAGCTCTGGCTGCTGCGCATCGAAGGGGAGATCCGCATCGCGTCGATGCAGTCGGCGCAGGAGACCGTGGGGCCGGGGGGAGCTCCCCCGGAGACAGAGCATCGAACGGAGGACACCCCCCCGGACGCCGCCGCGTGGTCCCGTTGGGCCATCCCCGAAGGTGTGGACTCGGTCCACCTCCGTCCGGTGTTTCCCGACCGCCAGGTGGTCGTCGAACCCGAGATCCCCTTCAGCCTCCTCCCGTCGACCGAAGCACGGATATACGTCCGCGTGCCGCTCTCGGTCCAGGTGGTGGTTCAGGGTGTGGATCGACCGCTCATCCTGATCGAGATTCGAACCGTCACCCTCTCCGACACCTGGTGGGGGGACTTCGCCGACGGCGAGATCTCTTACTGGCTCCACACGACCGCACGCCGTCAGATCGACCCCAGCCTCCTCCAGCCCTATCGAGCCATCTGCCCTTTCCAGCTCTCGAACCGCTCGACCACCGAGCTCAAGGTCGAAAAGCTGGCCCTTCGCGTAGGCGGCCTCAGCCTCTTTGCCGGCGCATCCGGGGTGGGAGGGTTCTGGGCTGATACCGCTAGAGTCCGGTACCTCGGGGACACCGAGGGCAGCCAGATCGACATGTCGGGCTCCCCCCCCGAGGAGGCCGGGGAGGCGACACTCGTGGCTCCACCCCGGGAACCCCTGGCGAGGGGGCTCAGGGCACGGACCTTCGACAGGCTCCGTTCGCTTCCGGGGGTCGGATGACCTCGACGACGCTCCTCCTGATTCAGGAGTCCGAAGCCCAGGGGGGGATGATCTCGGCCATGCTCCGCTGGGAGAACCCGACCGACTTCTTCCGTGCCGTGGCGTGGCTGACGATCGGGACCCCGGTCGTATTCACGCTCACGCGCTGGGTCCGAGGCTGGGTATCGAAGAACTACTCGCAGCAGCAGGGGCTCATTGCGGGGAAGCTGGTCTTCTACCCCGGCCTCGCGATCGTCCTGATCACCGCCCTCCAGCAGCTCGGCTTCTCTCTCACCCCCCTCCTGGGCGCGGCGGGGATCGTGGGGATCGCCGTGGGCTTCGCCTCGCAGACATCGGTGTCGAATGTGATCTCCGGCTTCTTCCTGATCGCCGAGCGCCCCTTTCAGGTCGACGATGTGATCCAGGTCGGAAGCACGGTGGGACGGGTCCTCTCGATCGACACGCTTTCGGTGAAGCTGCGGACCTTCGACAACCGCTTCATCCGCATCCCCAACGAGACCATCGTCAAGAGCGAGGTCGTAACGATCACCCGATTCCCGATTCGCCGGCTCGATCTCAACGTGGGGGTGGCCTACAAGGAGAACATCCCCCGGGTCAGAGAGACCCTGATGGAGCTCGCCAGGGCAAACCCGAAGTCGCTCATGCAGCCGGCCCCGGTCGTATTCTTCGACGGGTACGGAGACTCCTCGCTCGACCTGAGACTCACGGTCTGGACCACGCGCGAGAACTTCTGGGACCTGAAGCGTTCTCTCCTGGAGGAGATCAAGGCCGCCTTCGACGAGGCCGGGATCGAGATCCCCTTCCCACACCGCTCACTCTATGTCGGATCCGCCACCGACCCCTTTCCGGTCACGATCTCGAGTGCCGCCCCGATCGACGAGGAAGAGGAGCGCGAGCCCGACTCCACCGAACCCGACGTGCAGGATCCGGCCCCTTCTGCCGACCACGATGACCCGGACGCCGATCGCGGGAGCCGGGAAACCAAAGAGAGGCCGAAATGACAGTGGCCAACGACGCCCCATCACCGGGCCAACACCTCGCATCGATCAGCCACGCAGGCCGATTCTGGGATGTCTACCTGGAATTCGAAGAGGACCCCCGGCGGTCGGGGGCCTACCGGGCTCTCCTGGCCTTTTCGCCGGCGGACCGCAACGAGGGAGAGGACCTACTCCGGACGATCGCGATCATCGTGGAGCCCTCCTACGAAGAGGCCGTCTATCGGGCTCGACAGCTCGAGGAGCATCAGCTCCAGGCCTTTCTCCGGTCCCTTCTCCCCTGACCGGATCCCGGACCGGGGCTGGAGCTCGGGGTCAGGCTCGGCGCACCCAGCGCCAGAGTTCCGGAAGGGTCGGCCGCTTGCCCTGCATGAGGATTCCCACGCGATAAATCCGCCCAGCCACCCAGGCCACCGCCAGGATCGCCGCCGCCATTCCCACGACCGATACACCCAGCTCCCATGCCGGAACGGTTCCCACGGCGACACGGCCGAACATGATGATCGGGGTGAAGAAGGGGAAGAGCGAAGAGAGTTGGGCGAAGGTGGTGTCTGGCGCCTCCAGAACCGGCAGGAGCATTATGAAGGGCACGATGATCAGCATCATCACGGGAAGCTGGGCTTGTTGCGCCTCTTCTTCGGTCGAACACATCGCCCCGACGGCCGCAAAGAGCGAACTGTAGATGAAGTAGCCCATGATGAAGCAGACAATGAAGAAGGCCAGAACCCAAGCGCTCGGGAGAAATGCCGGGAGATCGGCCAGAAACTCCATCTCGCCCAGGAAGGGAATGGCCGCGGGAACGCCCAGGCTCAGGATCAGCACGGCCGAAAGGACCCAGACCAGGATCTGGGTGAGCCCGACCGCTCCCACACCGACGATCTTCCCGAGCATGAGTTCCCACGCCGGCACCGAACTGAGCACGACCTCGGCAATCCGCCCGGTCTTCTCTTCGAGCACGGATCGAAGCACCATGTTCCCATAGATCAGGAGCACGAAATACAGGAAGAACGCTCCGATGAAGCCCACGGCGTACCCCGCAAGCCCCCCGGTCTCATCGACATCCTCCTCGTCACCGAGACGATCCATCTCCAGCCCTCCACCCTGCAGCAGGGCGAGGAGCGACGCGTCGGCATCATCGGTCAGCCGGACGGCGAGGGCCGTCTGATTCACCGCCTGTCGCAACGCCATCTGGCGCAGGGTCGAGGGGCTGTCGAGTCCACGAAAGGTCGCGGAGCCATCCTGAAGGGTGCGTTCGTCCACCACGAGGACGCCTGAGATCTCGCCCTCCCGCGCCCGCTCGATTGCGCGGTCTTCGGCCTCGGCGTCGGCCACGAGCTCCACCTCGAACCCCCCGTCCTCGAGCCTCGGGGCCAGGCGTTCGGCCAGCACTCCGGTTCGGTCGACCAGGGCGATCTCGCGTTGGGCCAGGATCCCGTCACCGGCCAGAAACTGGGGGATCAACACGATCGCCAGCAGGAAGATCGGGGCTCCGATGGTCCCCAGGACGAACCCCTTGGTGCGAACCCTCTGGAGGTACTCGCGCGCAATCAGGATCGGCACGGTTCGCATCGGCGACGCGCTCATGGCCGGCCCTCCGAAGCCACTTCGAGCTCCTGGTTCCTCCGAAGCCCTTCCGGAGGGGTGTCGGCCGGCGCCCCCGCATGCTTCACGAAGATCTCGTGCAGCCGGGGCTGGGCAACCTCGAAGCGGCCGATCCGGATCCCGGCACGCAGGGCACGCTCGAGGATGGGCTGAGGGTCGGCGTCATCGAGGAGCCGAATCCGGACGCCGGTGGGCGTTTCGTCGAAGTCCTCGACGCCGGGACCCGCCACCCAATCCTGCCCGCCTTCGAAATCCACCACCACGACTCCCATCCGCTCGGCCCGCTTCAACTCGCGGAGGTCGCCGTCGAGAACCTTCTTCGACCCGGAAATCAGACAGACGCTCTCGCACATGCGTTCCGCCTGCTCCATCAGATGGGTCGAAAAGAGGATCGTTGCGCCCCGCTCCTGGAATTCCCAGACGATCGACTCCAACACATCCTGGTTGATCGGATCGAGCCCCGAAAAGGGCTCGTCGAGGATCAGAAGTTCGGGTTCGTGCAGAACCGTGCCGATGAACTGGACTTTCTGCTGCATCCCCTTCGAGAGATCCTCGACCCGTTTCTCCGCCCGATCGTCGAGCCCGAGCCGCGCGAGCCAGTGCTCGGAGCGCTCTCGCGCCAGCGCCCGGGGAATTCCACGCAGTCGGGCCAGAAAGATCAGCTGCTCCAGTACCTTCATCCGACGATACAGCCCCCGCTCCTCGGGAAGGTATCCGACCTTCGCCCGCCGACTTCGGTTCGGGTCCCCGCCGAAGAGCGAAATCGAGCCCTGATCGGGCTCCAGGATCCCCATGATCATGCGGATCGTCGTCGTCTTGCCCGACCCATTCGGCCCGAGCAGGCCGTAAATGCTCCCGCGGGGGACCTCGAGGTCGAGCTCGGACACGGCTCGCAACTCTCCGAAATCCTTCACCACGCCACGAAGAAGGATGGCGGGCTCGGTCATGAACTCGCCCTCGCCGCGGTCATGCATGGTCCCTGAATCATATCTCTGGACTCCGGTGATATCGGACTTTCGTGGTCTTCGCACTGCGTCTACGGGCGACGGGCAACCGAACTTCACCGGCTCGCCCGGTTGTTGGATCGGACGCGTCGCATCGGGGTTCTACCTGCGTCCCCGCACGGCAACGGTGCAACTCTACTGTTCCCATGGGGGGGATTCCCCCTACATTATCCGGTTCGTCGAGACAGCACCCGTAAGCCCCGCATACAGAGAGCAAGGAGACTGGATGGCCATCTTCCGGACGCGCTACTACAGTGAAGTGACGGTTGGCGTCGGTGGGCGCATAACCATCCCGCAGGACATGCGCGACGACCTCGGCATCGAGGAAGGAGACCTTCTCACCGTCCGGGTCGAGGAAAACCCGACCGGCGCCCGGCAGATGGTCGTCTGGCGTTCCGAACAGCAGTCCGAGGACTGAGCCCCGCGCACAAGCGGCGCTAGAGCGCGGCTGCAAGCACCGCTCGCAGCACCGGGTCGTCCGACGTCACCGGTCCCAGGTGGCGCCACTGCATCCGCCCCTCGCGGTCGATCAGGATCGTGAGGGGCACCGCGTGGGCCGAAAGGATTCCCGAGATTCGATCCTCGGGATCCCGCAGGATCATGAAGTCGATCTCCAGTTCGCCGAGGAACCGCTCGATCATCGCCTCGGAGCGGGGACCATCGATACTCACGCCGATCACCCGCAGCCCATCCCCCGAGAACTCGTCGTGCAGACGCTGGAGGTCGGGCATCTCCACCCGGCAGGGGGCGCACCAGGTGGCCCAGACGTTGAGGAGCACCACCTCACCCCTCATCTCGGCAAGATCGACCGGGTTCCCCTCGAGGTCCGGGGCGCTGTAGTCGGGTGCCGGAAGGTTGAGAGGCTCGAAGTCCGCCATCTCCCCGACCTGCTCCGTCTCTGCGGCCGTGCGCAGGCCACCCGACTCTCCGTCGAGTCCCCCGACCCGGGCCGTCGACACCCGAACCCGTGACTCCGGCCCGGTCACATCGGTCCAGGCGAAGATCAGATCCGACCCGACCCTCACCATCCGGGGGAATCCACTCGAGCGACCCGGCGAGGAGATCGCGATTGTCTCGGATGGACCGGGCCCACCCCTGTCCACTGCCGTCCGGATCCGCACCGAGGCGACGTCTTCGCCCTCGGTTTCGAGCCAGGTCACCAGCGCTTCGCCACCCTCGAGCAGGCTCACCGCCACACGCCCGACCGGCTTCCCGTCATCGATGCGGATCGGGTCCCCGAAGCTCTCTCCGGCATCCTCCGAGAAGGCCAGTCGCACCATCGGCTCTCCCCCGGCCATGGTAAACCATGCCACCGCGACCCGCTCCCCCGAAGCGGCGACCATCGGTCCATTCACTGGACAGGCGGCGATCTCCCACCCGTCGTCGTGGACCGCGGCGGGCTCCGTCCAGGCTCCGTCGACATGCCGAACGATCGAGATGTCCCGGATCTCGTCCTCGGTTCGATCCCGATACACCACGACGGGGCCGTGCGAGGTGACCGCCGCCGAGGTCTGGCAGCAGTCGCAGACGTAGTCGTCGAGAAGGACCTCCTCGCCCATGCCTTCCGGCCACAGTGAAGTGAAGCGAAGCGACATGGCCCGAGGCCCGTCCGCCTGCTCGGTTCCAGCAAGCTCCAGGTTGCGGGCATCGAGCCAGATCGCCCCGAGCGCGTCGGCCCCATCCTCGCCCGCGTCCCAGGGGAAGAGAGACACGAACCCATGCTCCGATTCGGTCCCGTCGCGATGCGGAATGACGGGGTCACTCCATCGGTCGCCCCCGTCCGTGCTCCACGCGAGATGCACGTCGTAGTCGACCGGACCCGAGCCGCTGCGCACCAGCCAGTGCGCCGCGAGCGTCCCATCGGCCAGCTGGTGCATCGAGGGGAAGTCGGCCCAGTTCACGAAGAAGTCTTCGCCCTCGACAATCGTACGCGGGGCACTCCACGACTCCCCCCGGGTCGGGTTCATCACGCTGAAGCGGAGGGCGTACCCGTCACCCTCCAGCCGTTCGAACCAGGACAGATAAACCGATCCGTCGGGCGCCGCGAAGAGATTCGGCTCTGCCGCCTCCCCCTCGGCCGGAGAGGTCATCCCCGCGATCGCCTCCACCTGGGGGAGTCGATCCTCCTGCGTGGCCTGGTCCTCCCGCTTCTCGGAGCAACCGCTCGCGGCGAGGACGAACGTGGCGAGCGCGAGCAGGCCGACGAGGAGCCGTGGGCTCCACGCCCCACCCGAACTCCTCATGATCCCTCCCGCGTGGCGCGAGCCAGTCCCGTCTCGGTCCGCGCCCGGTTCGGCTCCCGCTCGAGCGTCCGACGATACGCCGTCTCGGCCTCTTCGTATCGTCCCAGCGCCATGAGCAGGTCTCCGTGGAGTTCACGCGCCGGGATCAGGGGGCCGGGGGTGACCGGATGCTTCTCGACCCGCTCCTCGATCGCACCCGCTTCATCGGCCATGCGCATCGCGGCTTCCTCTTCTCCCCGAGCGAGGGCGATCCACGCCGAGACGGCAAGGCGCTGAGCCTCGGTCCGCTCCGCCCAATCGTCCTCTCCCGCGCTCCGAAGTGCGTCACGGATTCGGGCCAGTGCGACGACTTCCTCCTGGGCCGCGCCCAGCTCCCCGGATCGAGCCGCTCCCAGCCCCCGCGCGAAGCGGGTCACCGCTTCGGGGGGTGAATCCGGGGCCGACCGGACCTCGAGGCCCGCAGCGTGATCCCAGCGATCTCTCTCGAGCGACAGACGGGCCTCCATCGCGGCGGCGTTGTATGGGATGCGCCCGTCGATTCCGGCCCGGTCGATCAATGCCTCGGCCTCGGCAAGCACCGACTCCGCCAGCTCGAACTCACCCTGCTGGATGTGCCCGTAGACCATGTAGTCCCAGGCGTGCAGCCGCTCGCCCGATTCCGGGGCCGCCGCCTCGGCCGAGCGACGGTTCGCCTCGATCGACTCGGCCCAGTAGCCCATCCGGGTGAAGATGTGCGAAGGCATGTGAAGGGCGTGCGGGGCATCGGGCGCGATCTCGGCGTAGGCGAAGGCCGCGTCCAATCCCCGCTCGGCGAGCGACGGCGCGTCGTAGGCGTGGATGATGTAATGGGCGAGCCCGGGATGCCGCGGAAACTGCTCGAAGAGGGGCTCCATCAACTCCGTCGCCCGCAGCTGACGCTCGAAGGTCGGGTCCGACGGCGACGCATTCGCCGTGACCTCACGAGCGTAGAAGATGGTCGCCTCGTGATCTTCGGGGTGAGCGGTCCGCAGCCGGTCCATCGCCTCCTCGTAGCGGAGCGCTCGCGTGCGGTAGTCGACGGACTCGTGCTCCCGGAAGAGTGCCAGCACCGCGTCGACGTATCCCTGCTCCCGATCGGTCGGCGGCTCCAGCGCGAGCGCACGCTCGGCAGCGGCCAGACCGGAGCGATCGGACTCGGCCGCGGGTCCTCCGGCGAAGGGGTTGCCCCGATGGGTCATCGCCAGTCCCCAGTAGCCCATGGCACACTCCGGGTCCCGGTCCAGTACCCCCTCGAAGGTCTGCCGAGACGCTGCGAAGTAGAACGAGTGCAAGAGGGCTACACCACGCTCGAAATCGCCCCGTACGGCCGCATCACACGACGTCGGGAAGCTCACCTCGCCGAGTGTCATGGAGCCGTCTCCCTCGAGCTCCGCATCGGGCTCCGCACAGGCGGACAGAGTCGCCACACACGCCGCGACCCGCACGAACGTCCAGATTCGAATTCTCATCCTGACTCCTCGCTCAGCCGTATCTTCGATTCCCGGGCCGACCACCTCGTCCCTCGGCGCCGGCATCCATCATCTGCACCGCTCACGATAGCGGTGGATCCCCGTCCGGCGACAGGTCGCAGCCCGCCGACACCACTCGTCGTGCACCCGCGCACTCATTCTTCGAGCGACACCCGGCGCACCAGAACCTCGAGCGGTCCCCGCCCGTCGTGCTTCCACCACGCCGGCGGCCAGGGCTGTCGTGCGAACGTCGTGATTCGGGTGCACCCGACACGGGCCAGCTCCGCCGCCAGAGGGTCCCGGCGTCCGGTTTCGACCTCGAGCGCGACCGACTGGAGAACACGGCTGTGCTCAGCCAGGATCCCGACCACATCGGTCAGTGCCTCGATCGGCTTGATCAGAAGCGTGCGTCCCAGGCAGGAAGGGGTGAAGGCAGGGTCCGGATCGAGTGCCACGGTCCACGCAAGGGACTTCCCCGCCCACACCCGGCAGTCCGCGGCGCCTCTCTCCTCGGCGGCGACCGCCGCCCTCAGTTCGAGGGAGGCCCTGCGCTGTTGAATTCGCCCCGCTTCGTCGGGCTCCATCGGGCCGGGAGGAAGGGAGGCCGCCCAGCGCTCCGAGGCTCGTGCGACGCCCTCCGCCCACCCTCGGACGAGCTCGGGGTCTCCTTCGACCCAGATCATGTGAGGTGAAACGCACCCGCGCTGGTCGAAGTATGCGGCGGCCCCCGCAGCCGAATCGGCCAGGACATCTCCGTGTTCGACCAGCGCGGTCCGACCGACCATCCCCACCGAAACCCGGTGCGGGTAGGCTACGACCGGAATCCCGGGCCGGACCCTCCGGTGAATCTCGGCCACCGTGTCATTTCCCCCGTAGACGACCACCCGCTCGGCCCAGTCCAGGGCGGCCTCCTCGAGCGCCCCCCCCGCTCCCCCCGGCCAGTAGATGACCTCGAGCGCCGCGGCCAGCTCCCGGTCCGCCTCGCCGATGGCCCGAGCCAGGAGCTGCGGCAGGGTCCGGTCCCCCCGCCCGGGCTTCAGGAGCAGGGGAGTCTTCACCAGGAGCGACCGCAACATCGACGTCGCCCCGACTCCCGGCACACTCCCTGACGCGATGTGGAACGCGAACCGATCCCCCATCGCCATCCAGCGATCTCCCCCCGGGCCCGGTCGGGGGCCATCCAGGACTTCGGGGTCCGCAAACTCACTGCGCACCAGAGTCTCGAGCCGGTCCGCGGTCCAGTCCCGGGCCATCCCCTCGATGATCGCCCGGGCCATCTCGGGTGAGACCCCGGCTTCCTCGGGCATTCGGGCCTCCGCCTCGACCCGCAGCGGGTCGGATCGATCCAGAAACCGGGCGCCGGCCCCACCGAGCACCCGGATCAACTCGGTCACGGGGCGCAGGCGCAGAGCCTCCGCACCGACTCCCCGCAGCCGGGCAATCCGCGTGACGGGATCCCGACCAGCCTCAGCCACGGGTTTCCTCGAGCAGCGCCTCCATCACGAGCGAGCACCCCCGGGCCTCGGCGCCGGGTGCCCGACCGATCAGGCGGAATGCGGCCCCCCGGTCCCGCACCCCGGCATCGGGTACCTCGAGCGACCCGCTCGGCTGCCCGAGCGACACGCCCCGGTCCTCGGTCAGGAGGTACGAGGCCGAAAAGAGGTTCGCCAGGTCCAGATGACAGAGCAGTCCCGGCGCTCCCGTCTCGACCGGATCGAGGGTGACAGGATCCAGGACACGTGTCCGCACCCAGGGGGGACCCTCGTGCCAACGGTCCTCGAGCGGGTCGGGCGTATCGAGCCCCATCGACGACGCCCCGGCGGTCCGTGTCCGTGCGGGGCCATCGGCCTCAAGCAGCACCGGCTCGTAGAACTGCGAGAGCATCTCGGTCATTCCGTACTCGTTCACGATCCGCCGGCCGGGAATTCCCAGACGCCTGGCGAGCGCAGCGTAGAGCTCCTCGCGGGGCACCCGTCGACTCCGCCCCTTGAAGCCGCCGGTCTCGACCAGGACACTGCCCTCGGGGAGGCCGATCCGGTCCCCGCCGGTCAGGGAGATGCGATCTTCCTCGATCGACTCTCTCCCTTCGAGCCAGTGGACCCAGGCGAAGGCCGTTCCGATCAGGAGGGTCGGGACCCCGTCCCGTCGGGCATCGTCGAGAGCACTCCGGAAGGCGTCGCGGCGAAGCTCCCACCCGGGGTTGGCGAAAAATCCCCCTCTCCCGTCATCCCACTCCTGGTGGAAGACGCCCGCCATGTGCACGAGCGAGGAGTCCGGACGATCCCCCGGTGAGGGGAGGAGGGCCAGGACCCTTCGCGGGCGGGGGTGGGCCAGGTACCGCTCGGCCTGCACGAGCAGCGAGGTGCGATAGATCGAGAGGTCCCGGACGCAGTGCAGACCCCGCCCCGCCTCTCTCGCCGCCGATGCCCCCGACCCTTCCAGGGCTCCGGCGGCCGGCCGGGTGGCGGCGGAGAACCGGGTGGTGGTGCCGCTCGTCAGGAACCGCGCCTCCTCGGATCCGGGGGGTCCGCAGTAGACGGAAAACTCGCGGAAGGCCCGGGCGGGGAGGGGCGGGAAGTCCTCCCACCGGTCGATCCGCGCGGGGTCCAGCCCCCGGGCACGAACGAGCGCACGATAGACCGGATTCTCGGCGGCCTGAAAGCGCAGCACCCGGAGCGCGAGCGCGCCGAACCCGGCGGGATCCGGCTCGCGCATCCAGCGCACCAGGTCGTCACGCAGCGCGAACGCCTCGGTCTCGGGAGCACCACTCCGCATGGGCCTCACGACGAGGATCGGCGGATCCGTCCCGGCTCGAGCCCACCGGACTGCAGGATCTTGGCCTGCAGCCTCGCCCCCTCTTCGCGCCCGAACTCCAGAAGCCGCTCGATCCCCTCCTCGGCCTCGGCGTAGGCTGCGGCCGGGAAGTCCTCGCCCTCGGCGTGCCGAATGGCCCCCTGAAGCGAGTCGAGCTCACGGCGACTTTTTTCGAGCGCACGGGTGAGTCGGTTCAGCGCCTTGCGGGCTTCGGATTCGGGAGTGGACATGGGATGGGATCCGGTTCAGGGGTTGGGTTCGGGACTTCGGTGCGGGTGTTCGCAGGAGACTCCGGCAGGCCGCCGGCCCCGGTCGGGCGGCCGGCCTTCCCCGATTCAGGACCCGGCGGGGACCAGGTGAAAGTCGAACTCCAGGCGGATATCGTCATTGATGCTCAGGACCGACCCCACGCTCGGAACCTCGAGATCGAAGTCCCCGAAGGTGAACTGCGTGCGGGCCAGGCCGCGAATCGCCTCGGCGCCGATCTCGGCCTCGACCGCCCAGGTCATCTGCCGGGTTACCTCGCGGATCGTGAGATCTCCGACAAGTTCGAACGCGACGGCCACCATCTCTCCGTTGGCGCCCGCGGACGACACGATCGCGGCGGCATTCAGCCCCCGGAACTCCCGTGGCTGGAAGTGCGCATCGGGGTGGTCGTTGGTGGCCAGGGTGTTGCGACGCAGGTAGTTGTCACGGCGATCACTGTCGCTGGTGAGGGCCGCCAGCCCAATCGTGAAGCCCGAGTTCGAACTGGCGATCCGGCCCTCCGGGGTCAGGGTGAGCCGTCCCTCCACCTCGGTCGTGACCCCCACCGCGTCGTTCGGGAAGTCCAGCCGGACAAGCTGCTCCCTGACCCGGTAGCGCGCCTCGTTCCCCTCGGCCGCCGTGCGCCACTCGAGCACGGGATCGAGCCCCCACTCCGCCTCCATCACCGCCGGCGCGGCGTTCGACGGCGCGGGTTGCGCCGTCGCGGACTGCGCCGTCCACGCGAGTGCGAGGCCGAACAGTCCTGCGGCCACCACGGCCGAAAGGCGGCGGAATCCGGAATCGGGGGTCGGGATGCGGATCATGGACCAGCTCCTGGATCGAGGTCGAACGGGTGAACGGGAGCCGGGTCGGCCCGGCAGACGTTTTTCAACCCCCCGCCCCCCCGTCCGGATCCCCGCAGACGACTCTACAGCAGCCCGAAGGCCGTCAGCAGCGCACGCCCACCGAGGACGACGGTCACCAAAAAGATGAGGGCTCCGAGGGTATTCGAGATCGGACCATTCCGGTGCTCCCCCATCCATCGCGGATCGTTGACCGCCAGGAGAAGAAAGAGCGCAATGCAGGGCAGGAGAATGCCGTTCGCGGCCTGAGCGAAGAGGATCGCCTGCACCGGGTTGATCCCGGTCGCGGCAAACAGGGCCCCGATCCCGATCACGCCTCCCCAGACCATCCGGAACCGGGGAGCCGTGAGGTCCCGCTCCCACCCCAGCGCCCCGGCGGTGGCGAAGGCCGCGGCCAGAGGGGCCGTGATCGACGAGGTAAGACCCGCCGCAAAGAACCCGGTTGCGAAGAAGATCTGGGCCCATCGCCCCAGGAGGGGTTCCAGCTGACGGGCCATCTCGGTGGCGTTTCCGACCTCGCCCGGGGTTCCGTGGATGGTACCCGCCGCCGTGACCACGATCGCCAGGCTCACCGCGCCGCCGACCAGGATCGAAACCCCCAGATCACGGCGTGCCGCCCCCAGGTCCGCAGGGCCGCTGAAGCGCTCCTTCACCGCCGACGCGTGCAGGAAGAGGTTATACGGAACGACCGTGGTCCCGATCAGGGCCACCGTGAAGAGGATCGCCCCATCGGGAAGGCTCGGGATGAGGAGCCCCGACGCGAGCTCCGCCAGGGGAGGTCTCACCATGATCGCCGTGGTGATGAACACGACCGACATCAGCCCCACCATGACCATCAGGAAGCGCTCGAGGAGCCGGTAGCTTCCGGTCCAGAGGAGGGCCGCAGCTCCCACGGCGATCGCGAGCGCCCACAGATTCGGGCCGCCCCCGGCGATGGCCTCGAGTCCCAGCGCGGCACCCAGAAGATTTCCGGTCTCGTAGGCGGCGTTTCCGATTGCAATCGCCGAGACGATCAGAACGATGGCGCCGAGGCGGAGCAAAGGTCCCTGAAACCTGCGTCGCACCGCCTCGCCCAGCCCGAGCCCCGTGACCACTCCCAGGCGTGCGGCCATCTCCTGAAGTATGAGGGTCGCGACGATCGAGAAGGTGAGAGCCCACAGCAGGATCGTGCCGAAGTTGGCGCCCGCGAGGGTGGCGGTCGTGACCGTACCCGGCCCGATGAAGGCTGCGGCCACCATCCACCCGGGCCCCCCGCGACTCGCCCTCGCCGGAGCGGCGCCGTTGCCCGTACCGGTCGCGGGGTCCGGTCGACGATCGGGACCCGAATCGGAGTGGGTATCCGACCGGGGCGTCGGTTCTGAACTCATCGGCAGCTTCGTCCTGGCTGAAATCGAAGTTCGGGCGCGACCCGACCCTGAATGGGAGGCACCTTCGCCGATTTTCCCTCGTTCCGAAAGGGGGCGGCCGTGTTCCCGCCCTCGGCCCACCGGTCGGAAGGTCAAGTGCGAGGCCGCTCAGTCGAGGGCCATGAAGAGGTTGTTCAACGATTCCGCCAGCGTCGGATGCGCGATGGGTGTGTCGCGGAGCGTGGTCCAGGGGAGCTTCCCCATCATAGCGACCTGGAGAGTCGCTGCGGTCTCCCCTCCCTCGACCCCGAGAATCGCGACACCGAGAATCTGATCCGAGTCTGCGTCGACCACCGCCTTCATCAATCCGCGGGTCTCGCCCATTTCGATCGCGCGAGCCACGCGCGACATCGGCAGGCGCGCCACCCGAACCTCGTGCCCCGCATCCCGCGCCTCCGCTTCGGTCATCCCGACCCGGCCCAGCTGCGGATCCAGGAAGACCGTGTAGGTAGGGATGCGGTCTCGGGTCGACGCCTCCCCCCCGCCCAGGAGGTTTTCACGCACCACGCGAAAGTCATCGTAGGCCATGTGGGTGAAGGGAGGGGATCCGGCTACATCCCCAAGCGCCCAGATTCCCGGGACCCGAGTCTCGAGTCGATCGTTCACCGGCACGTGGCCCCGCTCATCGGCCTCGAGCCCGGTGGCTTCGAGAGCGAGCACGTCGGTGTTCGGCACTCGTCCGGCCGCGACCAGAAGATGGCTTCCAGCGACCACCTCATCGCTTCCGGCCAGGACGACCTTCACCCCTTCCTCTCCGTCCCGGGCCACGCGCTCCGCCATCACCCCCGTCCGAACCCGAATGCCTTCGACCTCGAGAAGCTCCTCGATCGCCTCTGCCACATCGGGATCCTCCCGGCCCGCGAGTCGGTCCTCCCGCTCGAGCACGGTGACCTCGGCACCGAATCGCCGGAACATCTGCCCGAACTCCAGGCCGATGAATCCTCCACCCAGAACGATCAGGTGCTTCGGGACCTCCGCCAGCTCCATGATCGAAGTGGAATCCAGAAAGGGGACGGCGTCGAGACCCGGCAGCTCCGGAATCCGGGGGCGCCCGCCGGTGTTGATGAAGACCCGCTCCGCCTCGAAGCGCCCGACCTCGCCCCCCTCACCGAGCACACGCACGGTCCGCATTCCATCGAACGAGGCCGCGCCTTCGACGAGCTCCAGGGTCTCGTGTCGCTCCAGCCCCTTCCGACTCCCCGCACTCCACTCGTCGACGATCCCACGCTTCCGTTTCCGCACCGCGGTCATGTCCACCGAAACGACACCGGTGCGGACCCCGTAGTCTCCCGCCCGTCGCGCCAGGTGGGCGATACGGGCGCTCGCGACCATCGTCTTGGTGGGAGTGCATCCGCGAATCACACAGGTCCCCCCAACCCGATCCCGCTCGATGATCACGACGCTTCGGCCCGCTTCAGCGAGGGCGCCGGCCAACGGCTTTCCGGCCTGCCCGGTCCCAATGATCAGATCGTCGACGTGCCGCGCGCCGCCGGGGTTGTAGTCAGTCATCTTCTACCTCGCTTGCAAAATGGGCATTGAGTTCGATTCCGAGCATGCCCGCGTGGTGTTGCCAACGTCCCGTGGGCGAACAGGCGCCGGGGGGCGAGCTGCATCCCGATTCCACGATACCAACGCACCACGTGCCCCCTGACGTTCCCCAGTATGATTCCCGCGTGACCTCTTTGCACCGTGACCTCTTTGCACCGGCATTGGGCGCACACGCGCCCGAACGTCCGGGAGGGTTCGCAGCTTGCCCGCGGCAGATCCCGTGTCTACTCTGCCGCCAATCGCAACTCGATCGAAGAACGGACGACCCCGATGCAGAGAGGCACCACCATGACCCCGACTCGACTCCCGTTCATCGCATGCTGCGCCATCCTCACCCTCGGTACCCTCGCGTGCTCGGATTCCTCCGGCGCCGCCGAACCGGCAGACCCCGTCTCGGGAGCATCTACGCAACCGATGGCGTTCGTGGGTGTTCATGTCCTGACCATGACAGACGGGAATCCCATACTCGAGGATCGGACGGTGATCATCGAGGGCGGGCGGATCACGGACATCGGGCCCGCCGGAACAACTCCGGTCCCCGATGAGGCGACCACGATCGACGGCGCGGGGCGGTGGCTCCTCCCCGGACTGGCCGAGATGCACGCACACCTTCCCGGGCCCGACACCCCGGACGAGCGCATCGAGGACATTCTCTTCCTGTACCTGGCCAACGGGGTGACCACGATCCGGAGCATGCAGGGTGCCCCCAACCACCCCGAGCTGCGCGAGGCCACCGCGTCGGGCCAGATCCTCGGACCCACGATCTTTTCCGCCTCCCCGTCGTTGAGCGGCACCTCGGCCCCCGACCCCGAGACCGCCGAAGGGCTGGTCCGCAGGCACGCCGCCGCGGGATACGACCTCCTGAAGCTCCACCCCGGGCTGAGTCCGGAGACGTACGACCGGATCGTCGAGGTGGCACGCGAAGAAGGCATCACATGGGCGGGCCATGTTTCTCCGGAGGTGGGGCTCGAGCGATCGCTGCAGACGGGCAAGTCGACGATCGACCACCTGGACGGGTACGTCGAGTCCTCCGCCTCGCCCGAGGTCCGTGCCCGAGCGCAAGCCGGGGAACCGGTCCCCCTCTCCGAGGTCGTCGCGAGCGCAACCCCCGAGCGGATCGCCGAACTGGCCGAAATGACCCGCGATGCCGGCACCTGGAACGTTCCCACCATGTACCTGTGGGAAAACTTCTATAATGACGTTCCCGCCGAGGAGCTCTCGGCCCTTCCCGAGATGCGCTACGCCACGCCTCGGGAGCTCGAGCAGTGGACCGCCCAAAAGGAGAATCGGGTCTTCGTCGAACTCCTCGAGGGCTGGCGAACCGATGGGGCCATGGGCGCCGACGACGTCGATGCGGAAACGGCCCGCGCCCTGATCGACCTCCGCAGGGAGATTCTTGCCGCGCTGAACACCGCCGACGCCGGGCTCCTGATGGGCACCGACTCCCCACAGATGTTCATGGTGCCCGGGTTCGCGGTCCATCACGAGATCCGGGTCATGGCCCAGGCCGGAGTGCCGTCCTCGACGATTCTCGAGAGTGGAAGCCGACGTGTGGCCGAGTATGCCGCGTCGGAACTGGGGTACGACGAGGACTTCGGGCACGTCTCCCCCGGGGCCCGGGCCGACCTGATTCTCGTTGACGCCAACCCCCTAGAGGCCCTCGGGGCACTCCGGGATCCGGCCGGGGTGATGGTGCGGGGGCACTGGCTTGCACGCGAGGAGCTGCAGCGCCGTCTCGACGAGATTTCGGAACGGGCCGGGGGTTGAGGGGTCTCGGGGCTCTCCGAGACCCGCAGAAACCCAGACCCGCGCGCTCAACTCCATGTCCCATCCGGATTCCCTTTCGGGCCCCGTCGACTTCGCCATCATCGGAGCCGGTCCCTGTGGGATCGCCGCCGGAGCCGCGGCACGTCGCGCCGGACTCGACGTCGTCGTCGTCGACCAGGGCCCCTTGTGTGACTCGATCGTTCGCTACCCCTACTACATGACCTTCTTCTCGACCCCCGAAAAACTCGAGATCGAGGGCCTTCCCTTCGTCACCACCGACAAGACGCCGACTCGAAAGGAGGCGCTGGTCTACTTCCGAAGGGTCACCGAGTATTTCGAACTCGACACCCGACTCTACGAGAAGGTCGAGGGGATCGAGGGCTCGATGGGCGACTTCCGGATCCGCACCCGCGCCACCCTCGAAGGGGCCGACGCCCCCTCCCGGACGCTTCGGGCCTGCAGGATCGTCGTCGCGACCGGTGGATTCCACGGACCGAACCTCCTGAACGTGCCCGGCGAGGAGCTTCCCAAGGTCCGGCATCACTACACCGAGGCCCACCCCTACTGGAACCAGGATGTGGTCGTGGTCGGAGGGTCCAATTCGGCCGTGGAGGCCTCGCTCGAGATGTATCGGGCCGGCGTGCGCGTCACCCTCGTCCACTTCGCCGAGGAACTCGACCGGAGCGTGAAGCCCTGGGTTCGACCGGACATGCTGAATCGGATCGAGAAGGGTGAGATCGCGGCTCGGTTCGGCCATCGGGTCTCGAGGATCGAGCCCGGTCGGGTGACGCTGCGACGGGAATCGGACGGGGCGACCGCCTCGATTGCCAACGACTTCGTGCTGGCGCTGACCGGATGGAAGGCCGATCCGGTCCTCCTGCGGGAGCTGGGCGTTCCGGTCGACGAGCAGACCGGGGTGCCCGCCCACGACCCCGAGACGATGGAGACCCCGGTGCCCGGAGTGTACATCGCCGGCGTACTCGCCGCCGGCCACGACGCGAATCGCATCTTCATCGAGAACGGCCGCTGGCACGGACGCCGGATCGTCGACTCGATCCCGGCAGCCCATGTCCGCTGATCCGGAGCGACCCGCACCGGTGAAGCTGAGCTTCCCGTCGGAGGGCGGGAGCCTCGAGGGAGACCTGTACCTTCCGGGGGTGGCTCGGACCGATGGCGCCGAGGACCGCCTTCCCGCGGGCCGGCCCCGTCCGCCCGTCGTGGTCATGGCACATGGGATCGGGGCCGAGCGAAGCTACGGACTCGCTCCGTTCGCCGACCGCTTCCGGGATCGGGGACTCGCCGTCCTGGTCTTCGACTACCGACACTTCGGAGGCAGCTCCGGCACCCCCCGCCGGCTCGTGTCGCCGGCCCGGCAGCTCGCCGACTATCGCGCTGCGTTGACGTGTGTGCGGAGTGATCCCCGGCTCGACGGGAAACGAATCGGGTTGTGGGGCACCTCATTCTCGGGAGGGCACGTTCTGCGCACCGCCGCGGATGCCCCCGCTGGCGTGAAGGCCGTGGTTGCACAGATTCCCTTCGTGAGCGGACTGGCGAGCAGCCTGGCCTTTCCGCTCCGCTACCAGTTCCCCGCGATCACCCTGGGGCTGATCGACGCCCTGCGGAGAGCATTCGGGCTCAGTCCCCTGACCGTCCCCATCGTGAGAGAAGGGGGGCTGGCCCTGCTGGCCTCACCCGACAGCCACGACGGGTACCTGTCGCTCGTACCCGACGACGCTCCGGCTCCCGGTCCCGTCCCCGCCCGGACCTTCCTGCAGGTGCTCCGCTACCACCCCGGCCGCAGAGCGGAACGGATCCGGGTCCCCACCCTGATCCTGGGAGCGTCGGACGACCGTGTCACTCCAATCGGCGCGACCCGTCGGGTGGCCCGACGCCTGCCCAATGGCCGGATCGAGGAGTTCCCGATCGGCCACTTCGACGCCTACCACGGCGAGTGGTTCGAGAAGGTCTCGTCGCGCGCGGCCGAGTTCTTCGTCGAACACCTCACCTCCTAGTGCAGTGTCTCGAAAGTCCCGTTTAGCACCGAGACTGACGATGCGCCGCTCTGGCAAG
>REBS01000153.1 GCA_007692605.1 Gemmatimonadales bacterium | reverse complement strand
ACCGGACGCTGGAGAACGTCATCGAGGGTGCGGTCATCACCTTCATCGAGATCACCGAGTTGAAGAGGGCGCAGGCCACGATTCGTGAAACCGAGGGCCTGCGCAGACTGGCCGTGGTGGTTCGGGACTCCAACGATCCCATCGTCTCCCTTGACCTGGAGGGGCGCATCCAGGCCTGGAACCCGGCGGCCGAACGCATCTACGGATGGAGCGAGGCCGCCGCGCTCCGGATGAACTACCTGGACCTCGTCCCGGAGAGCCTGAAGGCCGGTGTGCAGTCGATGCTCGAAGAGGCCCACGAAGGCCTCGATCTCGAGCCCATCCGGACCGAACGCCTCACCAGGGAGGGCGAGGCCGTGACGGTCTGGCTCACCGCCACCGAACTCGTGGATGAGTCAGGACGCCCCTATGGCATCTCGTCGACCGAACGACCCATTTCACGAGAAGACCCGGAGGAAGGATGAGCCCCCGGGACCAGGACCCAGACGCCACGGCCGATGGCGGGGAGGACACCGGGGACCCTTCGGACAGCGGAGACCGGATACGCGAGGACGCCGCAGAGCTTCGCCGTCGCGCCGAGACTCGCATGGACGAAGAGCCGACGCCGGCTCCCACCGAGGTGGACGAGCTGTCGAAGGACGAGATCCGCAGGACGCTCCACGAGCTGAGAGTCCACCAGATCGAGCTCGAGATGCAGAACGAGGAGCTTCGCCAGTCCCGGGCCGAGCTCGAGGCGTCACATGAGCGCTACTTCGATCTCTTCGACCTTGCCCCGGTGGGATACTTCACCCTGGCCGAGGACGCGCGCATCCTGGAGGCCAATCTCACCGGGGGCAAGCTCCTCAGCGCGACCCGAAGCACCCTGGTGAGCCAGCCGTTCACCCGGTTCATCGTTCCCGACGACCAGGACGACTACTACCACCATCGCAGGGCAGTCGTCAACGCTGACGCCCCGGCGACCTGCGAGCTCCGGATGGTGCGAGCCGACGGGAGTCCCTTCCACGCGCTCCTGGAGTCGGCCCCTTCGCTCCGGATTGACGACCACGCGACCTTCCGGACCGTGGTGAGCGATATCACGGAGCGAACCCGGGCCACGGCGGAGCGGCTCCTCCTGGAGAAGCGGCTGCAGCAGGTGGAAAAAGCCGAGAGCCTGGGCCGGATGGCCGGTGCCATGACGCACCACTTCAACAACCTGCTCGGCGTGATCACCGGAAACCTCGAGGTCGTCCTGGAGAAGCGGGAGGACGATCCGGAGGGGGGCCTGCCCGACGCCGTCGTGGAGTTGAGTGACGCCCTGACCGGAGCGCGAACGGCCACCGACCTGACACAACTGCTCCTGGCCTATCTCGGCCACTCGGTCAGCGAGCCGGTCGTGATGGACCTGTCCGAAATCGCGCGAAGGTCGATCTCACTCCTGCAGATCGCCATGCCCCCGGGTACCGAGCTGAAGGCAACCCTGCCCGCCCCCGGTCCCTTGGTGCGGGTGGGCCCGAAGGACATCCAGCAGCTCCTGACGAATCTCGTCACCAACGCATGGGAGGCCTCGGAGCCCGGGAGCGCTTGCATCCACCTCTCCGTTTCGACGGTCCGCGCCAACGAGATCTCCGAAGAGCATCGCTTTCCCGCCGGATGGCAACCGAAAGCCTCGTCCTATGGCTGCATCCAGGTCCGCGACGAAGGTCCGGGGATCGAGCTCCGGAAGCTCGACGAAGTCTTCGATCCCTTCTACACCAGCAAGACCTTCGGCCGCGGGCTGGGGCTGTCGGTGGCGCTGGGGACGGCCAAGGCCCACGAGGGCGCAATTTCGATCAAGACCCGTCCGGGCCAGGGAGCCACGTTCAGGGTCTACCTGCCGGAGGCTGACGCGCCCGTCACGTCTCCGGGGTCGGAAGCCCTCTCCACCTCCCTCGTGGGTCGGAAGACCCCGGAAGTCACCCGCGGGGCGGAGGCATCTCCCACCCCGGAGGCCCCCACGGACGCCACGACGGTCCTCGTGGTGGAAGACAACGAGATGGTGCGAAAGCTCGCGGTGAGGATCCTGGGCCGGATGGGATTCCGGGTCCTGGAGGCCGCCGACGGGGTGGAGGCCCTCGACGTGTTCGAGGAGCACCGGGACGAGATCAAGGTCGTGCTGTGCGACGTGACGATGCCCCGAATGGGAGGATGGGAGACCCTCACGGCGCTGCGCCGGATCGATCCCACCATCCCGGTGATCCTGACCAGCGGATACGACGAGGCGATCGCCACCGCAGGAAGCCATCTCGAGCAACCCGACGCCTTCGTGGGCAAGCCGTGGCAGCTCGAACAGCTGCGGGACGTCCTGTCGAGGGTGGTCGACGGTCTGCTGGGCGGCGGCCACGGCCCCAGCCGCTGGGAGTGAGCTTCCCCTCACGTGACAACGAAGGGGGCGCGGGAATCCGTCCCCCACGCCCCCTTGATGCTTCCGTTCCCGGACCGCTCGGTCAGCCGTCCGTTCGGCTGTCCCTGCCGGTCTCGACGAACCGAACACACTGGCCCTGGTTGCGGAACCCCAACTCCTGCCACTTCCCGTCCTTGCACTGGTCCTTGTTGTCGAGGCTCAGCACATAGAACCGGGTCCAGTCGAATCGCTCGTCTGTCTCGGCACCGAAGGCCATCCGAATATCGACCGTCGAATTGGCCGTGATCGTGCGCTGCTCGCTGTTGCCGTTGAGACACGTAAACGACCAGAGCCCGTCCGTAACGTCGGTATTGAAGTTATCGTCCGGATACGTTGGGTCCTCTTCGTCTCGGCGGTATTCGAAGCAGGCGAAGAAATTCCTCGGCTGATCGAAGGCGAGGGTGACGGAGCCGACCTCCACATCCACGAACTGAACGTTCGCCCACCCGAGTTCGATGTTCGCTTCGTTCGTGCTCGGAAAGACGGTCGAGGTGGGGTGGAGGGCATCTCCGCTGAGCGTGTTGTCCTGCAGCGCCACGCCCTGGGTCGAATGGATGAAGTCCGGCGTGACCGGGGTGTCGGCACACGCCACGAAGCCGAAGGCGATGATCGCCACCGCCAGCAGGTGGGCTGCATGGGCAAGTCGTCGAGTTCGATGATGCATCGGAGTGCTCCCGCGATAGGGGTGAGGGTCGACCCGGCCCCCTCTCCTCTCTTGAAGGACGGGGACCCAGGTCAGGCTCCTCAACCTATTCGGGGGGTCTGACAGTCGACCCGTCACGCCTGTGCGATTCGACTACTCGGTACCGGAGTCGGTGTCGAGGCGGAGCCGTTTGAGCAGCTGGGCGTTGATTGCCACGATCACGGTGCTCGCTGACATGAGGACGGCGCCCACCGCCGGAGTCAGGAGGATCCCCCACGCTGCGAGAACCCCTGCCGCCAGTGGGATCGCTCCGATGTTGTAGCCGGCCGCCCACCACAGATTCTGCACCATCTTCCGATAGGTGGCCCGGGAAAGGGTCAGGATCCGGACGATGTCCCGGGGGTCCGACCGGACCAGCACGATGTGACCCGCTTCGACCGCGGCGTCGGTGCCGGCCCCGATCGCGATCCCGATGTCGGCGGTGGCGAGGGCGGGGGCGTCATTCACCCCGTCGCCCACCATTGCGACCTTGCGCCCGCCCTCCTGGAGTTCGCGGACCCGGTCGACCTTCCCGTCGGGCAGCACCTCGGCGAATACGGTCTCGATGCCGA
>REBS01000163.1 GCA_007692605.1 Gemmatimonadales bacterium | reverse complement strand
CGCCGACATCTCGGGGCTCACGCTGGGCGACTTCGAGTACGAGTTCGAGCGCTACGTGATGCAGCGGGTAAAGGACATGCTCGTGTACATGGGACAGCCCGGGCGCCAGCTCCTGTTCGGGACGGACTGGCCGCTGGCCGGAATGCGAAGCTACGTTCGGTTTCTGGAGGGGATGGAGGTCAGCGACGAGGATCGCGAGCACATCGCGTGGGAGACCGCGCGGGATCTCTTCCGGATCGAGGTGGAGCCCGACGCGGACTGAGCTTGGCGGTTCGTGTGCAGGCCGGGATCACTCCGGCTTCGGATAGATCGAGCCCTTGGCGGCCAGGAGGGTGTTCTTCATCAGCATCGCCACGGTCATCGGGCCCACCCCACCCGGGACCGGGGTGATCCAGCTCGCCTTCTCGCGGACGCTCTCGAAGTGGCAGTCCCCCACGAGCCGGTATCCACGGTCCTCGGTGTCGTCGGCGATCCGATTGATCCCCACGTCGATCACCACCACCCCCTCCTTGACCATCTCGCCCCGGATCAGGTTGGGCTGACCGGCGGCGACGACCAGGATGTCGGCGCTGATCGTATGCTGCGTCAGATCCTTGGTGAACTTGTGGCAGATCGTGGTAGTGGCCTTGCCCGAGGTGTTCTCTCTGGAGAGCATGATCGCCATGGGGGAGCCCACGATGTTGCTGGCCCCGACCACGACCGCATGCCGGCTCTTCACGGGAATGCTGTAGTGCTTGAAGAGCTCGAAGATCCCCGCGGGAGTGCACGATCGGAAGGTCGGCTGATCGAGCGACAGGCGGCCGACGTTCATGGGGTGGAAGCCGTCGACATCCTTGCGGTAGTCGATGCTCTCGATCACCGCGTGCGAGGAGAGGTGCCCCGGGAGGGGGAGCTGGACCAGGATCCCGTCGACCTCGTCGTTCTCGTTGTGCCGGAGGACCGCGTTTCGGAGCTCCCGGGCCGAAATCGTGTCGGGCAGGCGCTCCGTGGCGGACTCGATCCCCACATCATGGCACGCCCGGGTCTTGGCCCCGATGTAGGTGGTCGAGCCCGGGTCGGCACCCACCTGAACCACCTGCAGGAAGGGACGGCGGTTCCCGGATGCGACCCAGGCATCCACGTCCTCGCGGACCTCAGCCCTCAGGAGCTCCGCGACCTTCCTTCCATCGATCAGCTTCCCACTCATCAACCCTCCTCGCATCGGTCCATTCGGCGGTCGTGCGCATTCGGCACCGGGCATCTCCGGGTCCGGTCTCGATCCCGCTCGACCCCCGAACCCGCGGGTAGTCTCTCCCTCCCGCCGGAAAATGGAAAGCCCCCCGACGGGGTGCGCCGGGGTGCGGGACCCGGGCACTACCGCCGTAAGACCATTTACTATCAACCATTTACAGACTTCTCCGGGATCGCTGCTTCCCGGCCGCCCCCCCGATCGAACTCGGCGGACTGGACGCGAGGGTGCGGGGGTCGATAGCTTCAGGCGTATTCTACTTGAATCGGGTAGGTTGAGTCCCCGCGCACCCAGGAGATGCAGATGGCCTCGTCGAAAACAGAGACCCAGGAAGTCAAGCGCCGATGGCGTATTCCCCCTCCGGTTTTGCGGGGACCGGACGCGATGGGCCCCGAGGGGCTCGCGGTCCTCGAAGAACTCCGCAGCGACCTGGGTCTCCTCTTATGGAAACAGCTTCGCTCGGTGCTCCTCTGGGCCGACGTCTCCCCCTCGGAGCGCGTGGGGTTGTTTCCCGAGGAGCTGGCCCCGCGGCGTCAGGCCGAAGTGCTGGCCGTGCTCCCCGAAGAGGACCACGACCTGCGGGGGCCGCTCGAGGAGCTGCTCGAGGTGATCGTCCGACCGGACCGCGCCGATCCCGAGCGCATGGGTCTGGCCTGCTCGAGGGTGGCGACCTGGGCCGAAAGCGAGGGGGCACAGAACACGGCACTCGAGTTTCTGCAGGCGGCCGCGGTCGCATGCCCTGCGAACCCGCGCTTTGCCCTTGCGGTGATGAAGACCTCGAGAGATCTGGCGCAGTATCCGCGCGCCGAAGCATGGTTTCACCGGGTGGTTGGGCTCTCTCGGCAGTGTCGGGACTGGGAGACTTACATCCGGGCCTACATCGCCCACGGTACGATGATGCTTCGCAAGGGCGCCCTTCCGGCGGCTCGGCGCAGCTTCCTCAAGGCGTATCGGCGGGCTGCGCGGCAGGGACTCAAGGATGTCAGGGCCATGGCCCTTCACGATCTCTTCGTGGTCGAATATCATCTCGGCAACGAGGAGAAAGGGGACGAGTACGCCGCCGAGGCCGTCGCTCTCTACGGGCCCGAGCATGAACGCTTCCCCCGGATCGCGCACGACATCGCCTTCGTCTGGCTCATGAAGGGAGCCTACGAAAATGCCATGAAGGTCCTCGAGAGTGTGCTTCCCCGACTTCCGGATTCGGCACAGGCCACCGTGAACGGAACGCTGGCTCGCGCCGCCGCGGGAGCGGGAACCCCCGAGGTCTTCGAATCGGCACGCAAGCGGTTGCGCGCCTTTCCAGAGCACGCCGGACTCGCCGAAGCCTGGGTCGAAGTCGCCCGGGGAGCACTCATCCTGGGCCGGCACGAGGAAGCGCGCGAGGCAGCGGTGAAAGCCGAATCCCTCGCGCGACGACGACTCGAGGGCCAGGTACGCTTCATGGCCGAGTCCGTTCTGGATGCCGTCAACGCCGAAGAGAAGGCCGCGATCCACCTCCGGGAGCTTCCGGCGGCTGCCCGCTCACCGAGCCGAGACGAGTTGGAGGTGCAGATCGTGACGGGACTTCGAGAGTCGATGCCCACGGTGTCCCGATAGACGGGGGGCGACCGTGTTCATGGCCGCCCCCCAGCCACCGGCACCTCAGCCGCCAGAGCCGAGGAAGCCGCCGAAGCCACAGGTGACCTCACCGTCCTCGTCCTCCTCGCAGCCGTCGTCGTCATCGTCCCCGTTCTGCTGGTCGAAGGCGGCCTCCATCTGGACCCCGTCATCGACAGGCAGGTCGGTGGGAGACGATAGGCCACAAGCCGGGAGGAAGAAGGCGAGGGCCAGGAACAGGGCAAGAATTCGCGTGACGGACATGATGCGATCCCCTTTGAACGGAAGGATGGGCTCCCCGCGGAACTGCGGGGGTGTCTTCCTGAAGATCTGGGGAACGTCTGCCATGTACTCACACAGATTCCATCAAAGTACTAACACATTTCGTCTATAGATGCGCATTCAGCCCCGACCGCTTCTCCTGATGCACGAAAACCGGCTCCTGCGGGAGCGCGTGCGCCGCGCCGCCCGCGACCGATTCCGGTTGATCGCGGTCGAGGACTGGGATGAGCTCAGGGAAGGGATTTCGCAGGCGCCTCCGGCGGCGATCGCACTCGTCGATCCGTACCAGGGGCAACCCGAGGGTGACGGCCCGTCGCTCGAACTGCACGACATCCTGACATCCTTCCCCTCGGCGACCGTGATCGTGGCGATGGATACGGATTCATCGGGCTATCGGGACCTCTGGCTCCTGGGGGAGTGGGGGATTGCCGAGGTCCTGCAGATCTACGAGGACACGAGCCAGGGGGCGCTGAGGCGCCGACTCCTGAGTGCACGGGCTCAGCCGCTGCGTCGGCTGCTGGCCCATGACTCGACGATCCAGCTCACCGGAAGGGCGCGCAGCATTCTCGATGCGGCTGTCGCCACGGTCATGGTCGGCGGCTATCCCAAGGAGATGGCCCGATCGCTCCGGTTCTCTCCCTCGACCATGCTGCGGTGGTGCGAGCGCTCACAGCTGCCGACCCCTCGGCGACTCCTCCTCTGGATGCGTATGCTCTTCGCCGCCGCTCTCCTCGACGATCCCGGGCACTCGGTATTCAGTGTTGCCCTGGCCTGCGGGTACTCCGGGGATCAGGCCCTGCGCCGCGCGCTGAAGAGTGTGGTCCCGCACTCCCCCACGCAGCTGCGGAAGATGGGAGCCTTTGATACGGTCTCGCAGGCCTTCTTCGATGAACTCGCGTCGCTTCGCGATCTCGACCAGGACCGTGTCTGATCCATGGTGACGAATCCTCGAACACCGGATCCTCCGGAGGGACCGGCCGACGCCCCTCCCGACGCCGAGGCGATGGCGGCGTTCGGCAGGATTTCCGCCGAACTCCTGCACGACCTCGCAGGGATGCTCGCCACCCTCTCCGGACGTGTGGCACTCGCGAACGAAGGGGCGGCGCGCGGCCGTCTGGCCAGTGACGAACTCCCCCGGATTCAGGAGGACACCGAGGAACTCCGCCGGATGATCACCGAGATCCTCGATGAAGTCCGCGGAGGCCCCCGGTCTCCCGAAATCACCTTCTCGCTCCGGGCGTCGGTCGAAGACACGGTGGACCGCTGGGTCCAGAGCGCCCCGTCCGTAAACACGGTGTTTCGGAGCTCGCTCGAGGAGTCGGCCGAAGTCGCCGGCCCCCGCAGCTTCTTTTCAAGGACCCTCTGGAACCTGCTTCGAAACGCAGGACGTCACGCCCAGTCCCGGATCCGGTTGACTCTCGAACCGGGGCCCCGACCCGAAACCGCCATGCTCAGGGTCGAAGACGACGGGCGGGGCGTCGACGACAGCATGTCCGACCAGCTCTTCACCCCTTTCATCCGGGGAGAGGGCGGAGGGCTCGGCCTCGGGCTTTCGTTCGGTCGCTGGGCACTCGAGAGCCTGGGCGGCACGCTCGAGTACCGCGGCCACTCCGAGGCGCTCGGGGGAGCTGAATTCCGGCTCACCGTGCCTCTAATACGCCCCCGAAGCCGACGGTCGCTGCGAAGGAGCTGGGACTCCTCGGGAGTCTCCGGATCCGACCGGTCCCCCCTCGCTCTCGAGGGACTTTCGCTTCTCCTGGTCGATGACGAGCCCGCGCTCCTCTCGGTACTCGCCCGGATCCTTCGGCGCGCCGGGGCACGGGTCCACGAGATCGACGCCCGCGAGATCGGAGGTGCTCGGGAGCTGGCCTCGGCGCTGGGCGGCCTCACACCCGACGTCCTGCTCCTCGACCTGAACCTGGGAGGCTTCACGGCGCTCGAGCTTCTCCCACTCCTGAAACGGGATCGACCGGAGCTCCTCGAGCGCGTACTTCTGCTGACCGGGGGCTCGCCCCCTGATCCAGCCCCCGCCTGCCCGGTGGTCCACAAGCTGGCCGAGTGGGAGGAGCTTTTTCGGGAAATCCGCCATGTCGCCGACTGACCGGCCCCTCCGATGACGGGCGATCCGACGCCGGTCCGCACACGGCTGAAGGAGGAAACCCGTGGCGTCCATCGCCGCACCGAAGACCTCCCCTTCTTTCACGCGCTCAGGGAGGGCAGCCTCAGACTCGACGCGTATCGTGGATACCTCGTCGCGTTGCGAATCATCCTCCGCTCCCTGACCGAGGGGATCCAGGTCGCCCACGACCCCCGCGTGTCCGCTCTGCGGGGGGAAGACGGGTTTCGCCTGACCACCCTTCAGGGGGACCTCGACTCCCTCGAACACTCCCGATTCCGGGAATCGGGCGAATCCGGATGGCACCCCCATCCCCGTGCGATCGTTCGGGCACACCTGCTGGCCCAGAAGATTCGGGAGAGAGCCCGGAGTTCCCCGGCCTCACTTCTCGGCACCGCGTACGTCCTCCATGGATCGGTGATGGGCGGGCCGGTCCTCGGCAAGTGGGCCGCAGACGCCTTCGGCCTGCAAAGCGCCTCGGGTGCGACGTACCTTTCCGGCGAGCGGGATCGCGCGCGTTCAGGGTGGGAACGATTCCTGGAGCGTCTCCAGGCGATGGAACTCTCCGAAGGAGAGACCGAGGAGGTCGTCCAGGCCGCGGTCGAAGCATTCGAGGGCTTCGGCTCCATCGTCCGGTCACTCCACCCGGAGCCCGAGGACCTGCGAACCCTTCCGCTGCAGGACCTGAACCCCAGTGCGGGAGATCACCCGATCACGGTGGACCCGCTCGAGCTCGAGGCGGCACTGCGGGCCGGCGAAGACTCGTGGAACCGCTTCCCCTATTACGCCGAACGATATGGCTCCCGGGGAGCGGCCTTCACCCGAAGCGACAGCGCGTGGCTGGTCACTCTCGGTCGGGCACCCGAAGAGGCGGCCCTCGCGAACGTCCTGTGGCTGAGTCGACTCCTCTCCACTCGGGGCATGCCGCGGTGGCTCATGGAAGAGCATCTCCACCGCCTCCACGAGCGGCTCGTCGACACCGCTCCCGCCCCCCGCGACACATGGCGAAACCTCCTGCTCGCCGCCGAGACTCTGCGGGAGATGCGAACGGCTCATATCACAGACGCCGAGATGGCCGTGATCGCGGAGGCCTTCGACGCGTCGGCAGGGGCGTCGTTCACCGGGCGGTTCCCCGAGACCGGAGCTCTACTGGCTGCGGCCGTCGCGGACGAGGCGGACGGAATTCAGGGTGCCACGCGATCGGTTCGCGACTGGTTCACCAGCAGGCGCAGGTTCTCGGCGTCGACGATCGGCGCGGTGAAAGCCGCAATCTCGGCTTCTGAAGCCGCTGCTCAAGCCCGATCCCGCTGAGCGACGAGCTTTCTCGCAGCTCGAAGCCGAGATCGAAGGGATGTAGCGCGCTTAGCGCACTGACCGCGGGAACCGCGTGTTCACCACGTTGGCGAACGAGGAGCCCCAGCGGTAGCTGAGCCCCAGCGACGTCTGGTAGCGGTACGAGGAGGGCAGGGCCTGCCGTCCCAGCAGAATGTCCTCGTCCGAGATGTCGCCCGCGGGGGTGTGAATGTTGTCGTTCACGATCGACGCCGATCCCGACACATTGAGTTCGAGCCCGCGCACGATGCGGTAGCTCACATCCCCCTGGATTCCCAGGCTGTAGAAATCGGCGTCGTGCAGATACTGGTTGGCGTCGATCCCGAGTCCCGCGTTCCCCCACTGTTCCCGGGCCCGATACTGGACACCGAGCCGATGCTGGGGAAGGGTTTCCCGCAGGGTGCCGAACATCGTCTCCTCGATGTAATTCGAGTGTTCGAAGCCCACCGAGTAATGCGCGATCAACTGCCGCCGGTTCGCTTCCGCGTAGGGGAAGTAGTTGTATTCGACGGCGGGATTGAACTGCAGGCGAGCATGCTGATTCCGGGCCACCGAGTTTCGCATGTCGGCGTCGATCCCGACCGAGAAGTGGTTGCTCACACTCCGGACGACAAGTGCGGTCACCCTCCAGTCGTCGCGGTCGTCCCGGACCACCCGACCGTCGGCCAGGTCCCTCGACTCACGCCGAAAGTCCAGCCGACCGTGAAAGTTCATCTTCCAGTCCTCGGTCACGCGGTCGGCGTTGACCCGGGGATTCACGCGGGTCGAAGTACGGGTCTCGCGGAAGTCGGCATTTCCGGAGAGGCCGACCTGGAATGTCCAGTAGTTCCATGGGTCGTAGACACCCGCCTCGCCTTCCTCGAGGGCGTGCGACTCCACGTCCCCACCGGCTTCCGGGGCCGCGTCGCCCAGAAACTCCACATCCAGATTCTCGCCCATCCCGCTCTGCAGCGCGAACCGGAGAAGACCCAGGCGGAGGGTCCGGGCCAGACCGTCCATAACTTCGGCCTGAACGTCCTGGCCGTCCTCGATGAAGGTCAACTCGTCGGTCAGTCCCTCGAGGGGCCCCTGGCCGACGAAGTCGAGGGTATACTCGCGTCCTCCCCCGCTCAGGCCCTGGCTGGTGAAGATGAGGTGGACGTCGGCGTCGGACCGGTCGCGGACCCAGGTCGCAAACTCGATCTCGGTCTGGAACTGCGAGCGGTTGCAGTTGCGGCGAGACTGGCAGTCGAGGAATACCGCCGGGGGACTCGCGGACTCCGGGCTCGCCTGGACGGCGACAGTGGCAGCCTCGGACTCGACGGGAGCGGTGAAAAGGAGCAGGGGGATGAATGCGAGCAGGGGAAGCAACCACGCGCGCCCTCCTCGACCAGTACTTCCAGCTTGCATTGCTTTCACCTCAGTTTCTCCGATCTATATCCACGCCGTGCTGGCGATTGAATTCCCACGCATCGTCGATCCCTGCGTCCCTGTCGCCGAACTCACGGTCAGACGCCCGCCGGAGTCTTTCCGGGTGTATACCGACCCGTTGCCCGGCCCGAGGTTCCGGTGATTTCAGCCACACCCGGCGAGCCAAAGCAGGAAAAACTTTCTCACACCCGGCGACCAGCACCGGGAAGAAAGCTCCCGGGACAACTCGACAGAAGATCCCATAAGCCATTCTACGACAACGTTTTATCATACGCATGCCGGTTTTCGGCATGGATACTGTACGGGTATGATCCGGTCCGATACTCGGCCAACTCACATTCATGCGTACCCCTGATGGAGTGCTCATATGTCCATTCGATTCGCGCTGCTCAGCATGCTGCTGGTCACGTTCGCCCTTCTCCTTCCAGCCGATGGGCTGAGCGCCCAGGTCAGCTTCTCCGGCGAAGGCCGGGTCGGGGTCACCTTTCCCACCGGAGACCTTTCGAATGCCGGCGCGGAAGCCGGACTCGGGTTCGGGGCAGAGTTGATGGCCACCTTCCGCCCCAACCTCACCGCCTACGTGGGGCTCAATCGCCACGGATTCTCCTGCGGCTCAGACTGTGATCTCGACGGGGGGCTGAGAAGCTCCGGCATCGCGGGCGGCCTGAAGTTCATCTTCCCCAGCCCACCCGACGCCCTTCTCTGGGGGCGCGCCGGGATCGTCGCACACGCCCTGTCGACCGACGACACCAGCGGTGATCGCAACCTCGGCTTCGAGGTCGGAGCCGGAATGGACATGCCGATCGCTCCTCGCCTCCACATGACGCCGCACCTGGGATTCATCACGCACGATGCCGGCTCCGGATTCACCGCGTCGTACTTCAACTTCGGAATCGGTGCCCACTACCACTTCTGAGGCACGCCACCCGGGGGGCTGTTCGCTCGGCCGGTTCGTGCGTCGGCAACGGAACGGATTCGTTCGTCGGCAGTAGCTTCAGGTTCGATCGGTTCGTTTTCGACCGACCCGAGCCCACAGCCGAGGAGAATGGAATGTTCATCATCGCGACGCGCGGCCCCGACCAACCGAATCTCGCCGCACTCCCGTTCGTAGCGCTCAAGGGCGCGATCGAGTCCGGAGAGTTCCCCGGAGAGCCCCCCGAAATCTTTCTGATGCAGGAAGCGACCTATCTGGGAGACCGCGGCCTGGATCTCGACGAAGTGAAGGCGGTCGGGCTTCCCCCCGTCGGCCAGGTCGTGGAGTTCCTCCTCGAACACGGTCTCAGCCTCGTCGTTTGCACGCCGTGCGCCGCCGCACGCGGGATCACCGAGGAACGACTGGCCGACTATGCCCGCATGGGTGGCGCAGCGGACATGGCGAAGATGGCCAAGGCGCACACCGTGACGCTTACCTTCTGAGTGAGGCCCCCGGTGCAGGTCAGCCACGGCACGCACCCTGGCGCTGTGTCCGAGGGTCGGCACTGTCCATGTAGAGTTGCAACAAGACCACCCGGCACACCGCAGTATCACCGGCACGGATAGGCGGAGGCAGACCGCATGATGGCTTGCCATCATTGCACGTTCGGGGGATCCGCAACCCCACCTCACTTCGTGGCGTGCATCTTGCTCAAATCGTCACCGCCCACTGAATCAGAGACTCGACGTGAGATCGAACGGCAGCGAAAGCGGAAGAGGTGTCGGATGTCCAGAGCCCACAAACAGAGCAAGTCCGGATATGGGGGGAGCCCCGGGTTCAGCTCCCACTACCCGACGCCGCCGGCTCGCAAGTCCGTGTCGCCCCTGATCGAGGCCGCAGACGACAACCGGAGGTCGGCGGATCGTAAGCGTTCGAGATTCACCGACTGGCTCTTCAGCCGCAGGTCGCTGAACGTCACCGCGGCGCTGGTCCTGATCCTGATCGCCGCACCCCTGATGGCCGTGATCGCGTTGGCCATCCGACTCACCTCCCGCGGGCCCATCATCTTCTCGCAGCCCCGCGTGGGTGTCGACCGCCGCCGTGACCCGGCCGACGTTCCCGTGGACCCCCGCCGGCGCCGTGACCTGGGTGGCCGCATCTTCCGGATCTACAAGTTTCGGACAATGGTGCACGACCCCCGGTCTTCGGGCCCCCAGCGGTGGGCCAGCCCGGATGATCCGCGAGTCACGGCCGTCGGTTCGATTCTTCGCAAATTCCGTCTCGACGAATTCCCCCAGCTCTTCAACGTCCTGAAGGGCGACATGAACCTCGTGGGCCCCCGCCCCGAGCAGCCCGAGATTTTCCAGCGGCTGCGCGAAGAGGTCGAGGGGTACCAGCGCCGGCAGCGGGTTCTTCCCGGAATCACGGGACTCGCTCAGGTGAATCTCAACTACGACCAGACCCTCGACGACGTGCGCCGGAAGGTCCGCCTCGATCTCGACTACGTCGAGCGGGTCTCTCCCTTCGAGGACGTCAAGATCATGGCCCGCACGGTGCCGGTCGTCCTATTCGGCAAGGGATCCCAGTAGCCGAACAGGCGGTCGTCCCCGAGAATGCAGCCGCGACCCGACAAGGGGCGTGTATCATTCGAGACTGAAGCGTTCCGCCGTCCGCCCAACGAAATGGAGGCAGGATATGCTGCTCGAGGACCGTGTTGCACTGGTGACAGGATCCTCACGTGGGATCGGGGCGGCCACCGCGCGTGCGCTCGCGGCCGAGGGCGCGGTGGTGGCCATCAACTACCTCACGGGAGAAGATGCCGCACGGCAGGTGGTGAGCGACATCGAGGGCGCCGGAGGCAGGGCGTTTATGGTACAGGCCGATGTCCGTGACGGCGACGCCGTACGATCCATGGTGGACCAGGTCGCCGAGCGCTCCGGGCGCCTGGACATTCTGGTCAACAACGCCCTGCACAACTATCGCTTCGACCCGGTGGCCAATCCCTCCTTCGAAGCCATGAGCTGGGACGGATTCTCCGATCAGATCGACGGCACCCTCAAGGCGGCGTACAACACCTGTCACGCCGCTCTCCCGCACTTTCGTCGAGGGCAGGGTGGGCGCATCGTGAACATCCTCACCAACCTGATCACCCAACCCGTGGTGCAGTATCACGCCTACACGACGGCGAAGAGCGCCATGCTCGGGTTTTCTCGCAACCTGGCGGCAGAGCTCGGCCCGGAGCAGATCACGGTGAACATGATCGCCGGGGGGCTGATCATGACGACCGACGCGTCGGCGCCCACCACCGAGGAAGTCCAGGAGATCGTGCGGGGGGCGACACCGCTGAGACGACTGGGAGCTCCCGAGGACATGGCGCGGGCGGTCGTGGCCCTGAGCTCGGACCTGCTCGGATTCGCCACCGGCCAGTATCTGGCGATCGACGGAGGGCTGACAATGCCCTGAGGTCCGGGATCCTCTCCGGATCGCTCCCCCTTCGCCCCGCTTCAGTCTGCTCCGCACCGCCTCGCCCGGTGCAATGAAAGTTTCCATCCCGGGCGCGGGGTGCCGCCGGGACACCACAGCTTCTTGCGTTCGTCGTGGTGTCTCGTCGGCACCGTCCGACCCGACATCTCCCGTTCTTACATGCAAACGCCCCGTACCGGACTCTGGCACGGAAGCTGTGTTGTGAAGGGGTCGAATTTCTGACCATCCTTCAACGGAGAATCCGGGTGTCCAAGCCGACTCAGTTGACCGGACCGCAGGAGCAACGCGACGAGGCGCTCCTCCTCCTCGTGGTGGCCATTCTCCTGTTCAGCACCCTGGACGGAGTCTTCACCCTTCTCTTGATCGAAACCGGCGAAGTCCACGAGTGGAACCCGATGCTCGCCCCACTCATCGACCGTGATGTACAGCTGTTCGCCAACGTCAAGAGTGCCCTTACGACCGGGGGCATCTTCATTCTGGTGATGTTCGTGGATCGATCGCTCTTCCGCCGGATTCCCGTGCGCAGCGTGATCGAACTGATCTTCGTGGCCTACAGTCTCCTGATGGTCTACCACCTGTCCCTGATGCTCCGACTCAGCGGCTGACCTTCTCGGAGGGACGTGCTCCCTGGACAATCCCGGTCCATGGCGCTACTGGTACGGCGAGGATCGACAACCCCTGCGCCGGACCACCGATCGGCTCCGGCACCTCATCAACCCGGGAATCCCTCCGTATGATCGGAATCCTCTAGCCCCGTGCGGCCGAATCGGGAGTTGAGCGAGCCCATGCCCCTTCTGGAGCGCCTGGGCCTTCACCGGCCGGAGCTTCGGGCCTGGGCGATGTACGAATGGGCAACCACCGGGATGTGGGCGGTGATCGTGGCCGCCGTCTTCCCCATCTACTACCGGTCCGTGCTCGCGGTCGATCTCACCTCGGAGCAGGCGGACTGGGGATTCTCGATCGCCACCACCCTCGGGATCGTCCTGGTGGCCGTCGTCGCCCCCTTGATGGGGGCCATCACCGACCGGGCCGCGATCAAGAAGCCCCTGCTCGGCGCCTTCGCCGCCCTCGGGATCGCAGGGTGCGGAATGCTCTTCTTCGCGCAAGAGGGCAACTGGTTTCTCGGCCTCTTCTTCTTCGTGCTCGTGAATATCGGGGCCAACGGCAGCATCGTCTTCTACGATGCTCTCCTGCCTCACATCGCCCGGTCCGACGAGGTCGACCGGGTATCGACCGGGGCCTTCGCCGTCGGGTACCTGGGGGCGGGACTGCTCCTCGCCTTCTGCCTGCTCATGATTCAGATGCCGGGGCTCTTCGGGCTCCCGGACGAAGGTACGCTCCCCGCGCGCCTCTCCTTCGTGGCGGTGGCCCTCTGGTGGCTGGCCTTCTCGATCCCGCTCTTCCGACAGGTCTCGGAGCCGAAGGCCGAACTCGCTCCGGGCGAGGTCCTCGAGACGAGCACCTTGCGCTTCGCAGTCGATCGAATCAAGCGGACCTTCCACGAGCTTCGCTCCTATCGAAACGCCTTCATCCTGCTGATCGCCTACCTGATCTACGGTGATGGAATCGGGACGATCATCCGGATGGCGGCACTCTACGGAGAACGCATCGGGATCGGCCAGGAGCACATGATCGGCGCGATCGTGATGGTCCAGTTCATCGGAGTCCCCTTCGCCTTCCTGTTCGGAATGCTGGCGGGGCGAATCGGAACCAAACCCGCGATCTTCGTGGGACTTTCGGTCTACTCCGGGATCACCGTGCTCGCGTACTTCATGACCAGCGCTATCCATTTCTGGGCTCTGGCGGTGCTGGTGGGGATGGTTCAGGGAGGCACCCAGGCCCTCTCCCGCTCGCTCTACTCGAGCCTGATTCCGGCCTATAAATCCGGAGAGCTCTTCGGTTTCTACGGGGTGATGGACAAGTTCGCCGGCATGATCGGGCCCACGGTGTTCGCTGCGGTGGGCGCCGCCACCGGCTCCCCGCGTCTCGGGATCCTCTCGATCATGGTCTTCTTCCTGGTCGGCGGAGCGATCCTGTACATGGTGGATGTGGACGAGGGCCGTCAGGTGGCCCAGGACGCCCAGGCACGTGCTCGTCCGGTTCCGCCCGAGGCCACCGCGGGCCCACTGACGTGACCCCGGCTCCCCCGATCCCTCCACACAGGTCGGCCTGGCTGCGGGGAAACGTACTCGACCCAGAGGCTCAGTGGTCGGCCTGGAAGGCCGTGAGCTCGACGTAGCGGGGGTGGTTCCGGACCGAGCGCCACCACCAGTGATGGCTGAAGTCGTAGCCCGGGTGCTGCACGGCGTAGAGCTTCAGGAGCTCGATGGCCTCTTCGGGATCCTGGAGCGCCGAAGCCCGCATCGCCGCCTCGAGCTTGTACAGCTCACGGTGGGGGTCGATCTCCGGCCGGAAGAGATCCCGAGCCTTCCGAAGCACGGTGTCGGCGCTGTCGGGAAGGTTGGCCCGGGCGAGCACGCCACCCATGTAGGTCAGACTCACGGCGTGCTGAAGCTGCCGGTCCCCTTCGGGCAGGACTTCATTCACCCGGTCGACCAGCGCCCAGGCCCGATCCAGGTCCGGCACGGCCGCCCGGGTGGACATCATGAGGATCTGGCACTGGATGAAGCGGTGGTCGCGGTCGAACCGGCCGGCGCCGACCCGGCACCAGCGATACGCGTCTTCGAAGCTCTCCAGGTCGTACAGACCCGTGGTCAACCGCCAGAGCACCTCGCCGGCGGTCTCGAGGTAGGCGTCCTCCTCGTACGCGCGGCGGGCGGCCAGCACACTTGAACTCATCTCGTCGATCCAGGCATACAGATGGCTCAGGGTGGCGTGCGCCGTGGCGAGCGTCGGGTCCACCCGGACCGCCTGCTCCAGGTCCGCACGAGCCGCCGCCAGGACACGGCTTCTCTCCTGGGGGTCCGGGATCAGGGGCAGCAGATACCGCCAGTAGTTCAGCGTGCCCCGCATCTCGAGGGCGCGGGGGTGCGCCGACTCCCGGGCCAGCGCCCGATCGGCGTGCTCCAGCCCGACCCGGATCCACGGCTCCGCCTCCTCGGGCGGGGGAAAGGACACCCGCGACCGCCGATAGGCGATCTCGGCCCGGAGTACGGTCGGCTCCGTCCAGCCGGGCTCCGCGATCTCGGTACGCTCCAGGAGCTCGTCGGCCCGGTCGAAGGCCGCAAAGGCGGCCTCGATTCCCTCGACGGCCAGGAGGCGTTCGCCCTCCTTGCGTTCCCGCTCGGCACGCTGCAGGAGCGCCCAGGACGAGACGTCGCTCACGGCGAGCTGGCGCCGGCGCACCGTGATCTCCTCGCCCAGCCACTCCCTGAGGAAGCCGGCGGTCTCCTCGATGACGGCGTCGCGAGTCGTGAGAAGCTCGTCGGCAGACTGCTCCAGCGACGTGCGACGAAACTCGGTGCCACTGAGTCCGTCGTGAATCCGGATATTCACCCGCACGCGGCCCCGGTCCTCTTCGACGGTACCCGAGACCACGGTGCCCGCCCGCAGGGTGCGGGCGATGCTGTCCACCGAGACCCCGCTCACGCGATAAGGCGCGACGGCGTTGCGGGAGACGACGTCGAGCGCCCGGACCGTCGAGAGCTCCCGAATGAGCTCCTCGGTGAAGGCGTCGGCCAGGTACTGGCTTTCTCCATCCCCTCCGACGTCTTCGAAGTAGGTGACCGCGATCCGGCGCAGGTCCAGTTCACTGGCCGCCGCCGCGGCGCGGACCTCGCCCTCGGCCAGGTACCTCGAGACCTGGAATCCCGAGAGCCCGAGCAGCCCCACCGCGAGAATCCCGATCACGACGATCTCGATCAGGGGCGCCTTCTGCGCGCCCTTCTCGCCATGGAACCACCCCACCATGATGGCCGCGATGAACCCGACCCCGTACCACCAGACCGTGAGGGGGTACACGAAGGCCGGAAGCATGTCGTTCTGGATCAGCTGATCGACGATCTGGAGCACGACGAAGCCGGCCGCCGCGTAGGCGGCCACAATCTGGAAGAGACGGCGCTCCTTCAAGTCGCTGATCAGGCCCACGGTCCATCCTGCGTAGAGGCCGAAGATCGGCCGGTGATGCGGACACCCTCCTGAACCCTCCTCAGCCGCCCGCCAAGATTGCTACCGGGAGTGAGGTCCTGTCAAGAATTTTCGCACGGGCACAGCCGGGAGATCGCCTCGACCTCCACCTCTCCGAGCGAGAAAAGGGACGGGCCCCGCGCCTGTGCAGCGCGGAGCCCGCCCCCCGGTCATTTCGCCTCCTTCCCGCCCTCTCCGATCAGGGGACCTGGAAAGAGGAGGTACGGAAGGAACGGTCAATGGAAATCGGTAGTGGTGCTACCCCACAACCGAAGCCGGTACCTCCCCCGTAGGTGCCCGGGTCTTCCAGGTACCAGCCGAGTTGAGTCCCTCCCAGGTCCCAATCGATGACCAGCACCTGACCGGGCTCAGTCACCAGTGCCGGCGAGAACTGGAAGTCGGCCCAGACGTCTGCGCCCCCAGTTGCCTGCACCTGCGAGGTGGCGCTGACCAGGATCGGTCCGGTGGGGCTTCCGTCACGGATATGGATGGTGTTGGATGTTCCGCTGACCGGGAACCCTCCGAAGGCTCGGGCGCGCAGCTCGACCCTGGCAAGGGGCGAGGCTCCCGGCGTGAAGCTCTGGAAGGTTGATCCGGAGGCGCAACCCCCTGTGGTGCCGGTCACCGGATCATGCACCTGGTCCAGCACCAGCGAGGCCGTAGAGGGAAACAGTGAGAAGTTTCGGGAAGCCCAACCACCGGGCACGACTTCGAGATAGCCGATCACCGACCGGAACCCGGTCGACTGAACCTGGATCCCATGGGTGCCGAGCGGGACGTTCGGAATGGTGTAGTTGCCGTTCACGTCGGTGAGGGTGCTCGGCACCGCGGCAAGGCCTGGAATGCTTACGGACGCCCCGCCGATACCCGTCACCCCGTTCGTTTGGAACACCACGCCGGAGAGGTTGCCGGTGGTGGGGGCGACCGCCCCGACCTCCACCGCAAACGAGGCCGACCGCTCCGCGCCCTCGGCCTCGACCAGCACCGGAATCGTGGCGTCCAGCGTATACACACCCGTAGCCGACGGGAGCGCCCAGTCCAGGGAAATGGCCCCGCTGGCATCGCTCACATAGGGTCCCCCCGGCGACAGGGTGCCTCCGTCCACCACGATGTTCACGGTAATCCCCCCCAGGTCTCCCGAAACTCCGTGGTCCAGGCCAAGCTGGATCACCACCGGGACCGTCTCGTCCGGGTCGGCAGTGGCCGGTCCCGTCACCGAGGCGAACTCCGCCGAGGGCGCCCAGAAGAACTCGCTGAACGACGCCAGCCGCGCCGTAAGCCCGTCCGACGCGTGCAGGGGTCGGCCGAATACCCATTCGCCGACACGGGTGGCGAAGCGTGA
>REBS01000160.1 GCA_007692605.1 Gemmatimonadales bacterium | reverse complement strand
GTCTACGGTCGTGATGAGGATCGCGCCCTCATTGGCGCGCTCGCCGAACTGCTCTCGTGCGTCGGAGCCTTTCACGACGTCGATCGAGACGATGTTCTCGGGTGTCACGCCGAGGATCTGACCGGAGCTCTGGATCACGCCGTCAATGACGATCAGCGGCGACGACTGCGCCGAGACCGACTGGCGGCCACGGACCGTGATCGTGCCGCCCTCGTCGGCCGGGGCCAGTTCGACGATCTGGAGCGCCTCGGTTTCGACGGGATCGGCGGCATCGTCGCCGTCGACGGTCGGCGTGTCCACCTCGCAGGCAAGGACGAGGAAGATCACCGCGAGGGCGGCGCCGGCGAGTCCGGCGGGTAGGCGTTGCGTACGCGTGAGAGGTTTCATGGATCGGATCCTCCGTTCGAGAAGTCGGGTCGGCCCTCCGAGGGCCGGAGAGGGCGAGAGACCGGGAAAGCGGTCTCCTCCCACGTCGAGCAGGGTGCCGGCATACTGCCGGGCGGGAATGCCGGAGCGCAGGACCCGGGCATCGCAATCAACTTCGATCGCCTCCCGGAGTCGTGCGTTCTGGATCCAGAGAAAGGGGTTCCAGGGAAAGAGCAGCAGCGGGAGCAATCCCGCGGCGAGTACCCGGGTGTCTCCGGAGGTCAGGTGCTCGCGCTCATGCAGCAGCACCAGGCCGAGCTGCGGTGCCTCGAGGCTCAGGCTCCGGGTGGGCATCACGATCTCGGGGAGTCGGATTCCGACCTCCTCCGGACGCAGCTCGGTCGACATCCGGACCTCGTGACCCAGAAGGCGCGCCCGGGGCCACCGCCGGCGGGAGTGGGCCAGGCGCTGCCAGGTCGTCGCCAGGGTCAGGAGGAGCGCCAGCGAGGCGGCTCCCCAGAGCACGATCGAGAGGGACGCGACCATGGACCCGGCACCGGAACGATCCAGGCCCATGCGGGACGCGGCCCCGGCAAGGGCCTCCTCGGTACTCCGGAGCGCGCGGTTCACGAGCACCGCCGGGGTGCCGGCCGGGTTCAGGGCTCCCAGGACCCCCGCGAGCGGACCCCGCTCGGGCGCCGGGCCCGATGCGACGGCGGGGACCGTCGCCGGCATCGTCGGGGCGACCGAGACGGCGGGCTCGTCGGGAGCGGAGAGGACGCCGGACCACGCCAGGGGGACGAGCAGGCAGCTCGCCCCCATCGCCACGAGCCAGGGCCAGCGGGTGGGCAGTCGGAGTGCGGCGCAGAGCCGCTCCGCCCCCCAGGCCGCTGCGGTCAGCAGCCCGGTCAGCGCCAGAACGTAGAGGACCCAGCTCATCGTTCGTGCCTCATCGATCGCTCCCCGTTTCGTCGGCGTCGAGCTCGTCGAGGAGTCGGCGCATCCGGTCGAGCTCCTCGGCCGAGATCGAGCGCTGCGAGACGAGGCGGGCCAGCGTAAGCTCCGCCGAGCCGTGAAAGATCTTGTCGACCACGCGCCCCAGGGCGGATTGTCCGGCCTCTTCGGCCTGCACCAGGGGGATGTAGCGATAGGCACGCCCCTCCTTCTCGTGCCGGATATGCCCCTTCTCTTCCAGGATCTGCAGGATCTTCAGCACCGAGGTGTAGCCGAGCGAGTCCTCGAGCGCCTCGCGGACCTCGCTGACCGTACCGGAGCCCTCGCGCCAGAGAATGCTCATGATGTCGAGCTCGCGCTCGGAAAAACTCACATCGCTCATTCGATCTCCCCGTGTGGGGCCGGTGTCGGCCGACCCTGCGGTACGAACGTGTTCGTGGCGTCGGATTCCAATGTACAGGCTCGCCGCGGGTTTGTCTACCCCTTTCTTCGTAGTTCGCCTCCGGGAGCGCCGGCTCCCCGGTTCGGGGGAACCCGCCTGAGAGGGCCGGGGTGAGAAGTGCCGGAAATCTTATTGGCAAGTTACGGGTAGCCTTTCCCAGTACCCCCGATCCGCCCTCGAATTTTTCGATTCAGCTCCCCGATCCGCGCATGACCGGACGCCCACTTCCGTTCCGCCGTCGACGACCCGACACGTCTTCACCTGGGTGGATGTCTGCGTCGCGGTGGTGGTTTCGGCACGGGCCCGTCCTGTTCGCCCTGGCCCTCGTGACTCTCGCCCTTGGCGCCCCGCCCCAGCTCGAGGCGCAGCTCACCGCCCGCGACGCGGCCCACCGGGTCATCGGCGAGGTGAGCTTTTCGGGTGTCGACGCCCTCTCGGAGAGCAGTCTCGAGGCCAGCATCTACACCACGCCCACCCGGTGCCGTGGACTCCTCCTCACGCCCTTCTGCTGGTTCATCGACTCCGGCTTCCTGATCGACCGCCATCGGCTCGACCCCGACGAGCTGGCCCGCGACGAGCTCCGGATCCTGGTCCGGTACTTCAGGGAGGGCTATCGGGACGCCGCAGCCGTGGCCGAGATCCACGAGAGCGGGGGCGACCTCCATGTGCAGTTCCAGGTCGTCGAGGGCCCGCCGACCCTGATCGAGTCCCTGGAGCTCCGACAGACCCGGCAGGTGCTGTCGGGGCGCGACATCGCCGGGGCGAATCTCCCGGACGAGGGAGCCCCCCTGAGCCACCGGCAGATCGAGGAGGCCCTCGAGCGCATGGCCGTCCTCTTCGAGGAGCGCGGGTACCTGGACCACGACATCCGGGACTCGATCGTGGTCTCCGACGGGTCCGCCCGCGTCGAAGTCCTGGTGGATCCCGGAGCTCGGGCCACCGTCGCGGACTTCGACATCCGGGGCAACGAGCAGATCGAGGACTCCACCATCATCCGGGCCCTCTTCTTCCGCGAGGGGGACCTCCTGACGACACCCCTCCTGAACCGGAGCCGCAGGGCGCTCCACCGGTCCAACCTCTTCCACGAGGCGGACGTGACGGTGGGCCAGCCGACCCGGAACGCCACGGAGCCGCCCGACAGTGCCAAGGTGGTCGAGGTGCGCGTCCGCGAGGCGCCCCCTCGTCTCGCCCGGGTCGGGGGCGGATTCAACACGCTGGAGTTCGTGCAGGTCGAGGGGCGCTACACCCACTACAACTGGCGCGGTGGAGGCCGGCGTGTGGATCTGCGGAGCACCGTCGGCAACCTGCTGGCCGCCCAGCTCACCGATCGCCTCTTCTTTCGCGACATCCTTCCGGGCGAGCTCTCGGGCGTCGACGAGGGGCCCTTCAAGCGTCCCACCTGGCAGGCCAGCGTCGAGCTGACCCAGCCCGCGTTCCGGGCCGCCGAGAACACCCTGAGCCTGAGTCTCTTCGGCCACCGACGGGTGGTGCCGGCCGTCTCGGTCGACCAGGGCTACGGGGCCGAGGTCTCGATCACCCGGTCGCTGGGGGTCCAGATGCCGTTGAGCCTCAGCTACCGACCCGAGATGATCTCGGTCCGGGCCGGAGACGTCTACTTCTGTGTCACCTTCGGGATCTGCGAGCCCTCGGCCATCGCCTCTCTCCGCAAGCGGAACTCCCTGGCGCCCCTGACGCTCAGCTATTACGTGGACCGCAGCGATGCCGCGCTGGCGCCCACCACCGGGTACAGGGCACGGGTGGCGCTGGAGCACGCCTCGAGCTGGACCCTCTCGGACTTCCGCTACAACCGGGCCTCGGCCAGTGCGAGCTACTACCAGCCCTTCGGCGGTCCCCTCCGCCACGTGCTCGCGGCCCATGTGCGCGCGGGCTGGGTCCGCTCGCTGGAAAGCACCGGCGAGGCGCTGGGCACCGGTGGAAGCGGCGAGATGGGGCAGGCCCTCCTGCATCCGCGCAAGCGCTTCTTCTCGGGTGGGGCCCGCTCCGTGCGGGGGTACGCCGAGAACCAGCTCGGGCCAAGGGTCCTCGCCATTCCACGCGTGCTCCTCCTCGAAGACGACCTCTGCACCGAAGAGGAGATCCGGGACCGGAGCTGTGATCCGGCCGGAGCCCCGGTGGGTGCCTTCGCCTCCCGACCGCTGGGGGGCACGAGTGTCCTCGAAGGGAGTGTCGAGTACCGATTCCCCATCGCCGGAATCTACGGGGCCTTCTTCGTGGACGGGGCGCTGGTGGGCGGGCGGGTCGAAGGATTCCTGCAGGACGCCGCCGGCTCCGTCACCCCGGGCTTCGGGGTACGGGTCCCCTCTCCGGCCGGTCCCATCCGCATCGATCTGGGCGTCCGACCACGCGAGGCCCGGCTCCTGCCGGTCATCACCGAGAGCGAGATCGACCTCGGCGGCGGTGTCACCGAGCGCGAGCTCATCCAGCTCGACCAGAGACGGCTCTTCGATCCGCTCGAGGACGAGGGCACCCTGGGCCGGATCCTGGGGCGCCTCACCCTCCACTTCTCGATCGGGGAGGCCTTCTGATGCCGGGCACCGTCAGGGGAGTGGGCAGGGGACTTCTCATCGGTCTCGGAGCGTTGGTCCTGCTGGCCGTGCTCCTGGTCCTGATCGTCACCAACACGCCTTGGGGGCGTGATCAGGTGCGGGGTTTCGCCGAGGCCCAGCTGAACGAGGTCGTCGAGGGGCAGGTCGAGATCGGACGGCTCGACGGCAACCTCATCGTGGGGGGCATCCTGCGCGACGTGAGGATCGTCGACCCCCAGGGCCGACCCTTCGTGACCGCCGGCGAGATCGAGTGGCGCCACTCCCTGTCGGAGCTCGTCGGGCGCCGCATCGTGCTGACCCGCCTGGAGGTCGGCGGCCTCGACCTCGTCCTCGACCAGCGGCCCGACGAGGACTGGAATTTCGCCCGCATCTTCGAGCCGGAGGAGGCGCCCGACCCGGCCCCCGACACCGCGCCCGGGCTCGGCGACTGGATCGAGCTGCGCGAGATCCGGGGCGAGGAGCTCCAGGTCACCGTTCGCATGCCGTGGGAGCCGGACCCGGATCTGGGCGCCGGCGAGCGCGAAGAGCAGGAGCGTCGGGCGCGGGCGGGCGAGACGCTGGAGAGGGTAGAGGAGGTCCCCGAGGGCCTCCAGAGCGTCATGGCCTTCCGCGTGAGCGAAGCCCACCTTCCCCACGTCGTCCTCGCCGAGCCGGAGACCGACGAGATCCGGGTCGATCTCGCCCACCTGAGCGGACAGGCGGAGCCCTTCCGATCGCCCCATCCCGGGGTGATCGAGCAGCTGTCGGCCCGCCTCCGGGTCGGACCGGAGCTCCTCGAGGTCGAGGAGTTCACCCTCTCCCTTCCCACATCGGAGCTGTCGGGTCATGCCGTCTTCGTGCCCGAGAGCTCCGCGCTCCAGGCCGCGGTGGACGCCCCCCTGGTCACCCTCGACGACCTGCGCTTCCTCTATCCGCCGCTTCCCCGCGAGATCGAGGGCCAGACCGCACTGGCGGTCCAGCTCGACGGGCATACGACCCGGGCCACGCTGGGGGAGCTCGAGATCCGCGTCGGCGAGGGTCGCCTCGAGGGACGGGGGTCGGTCGAGTTCGGTGACCGGATCGTCCTGGACGACACCGAACTCCGGCTCGATGGGATCCGGACCCGATTCGTCGAGGAGCTCCTTGGCGACGACGCCCTCCCGGAGCTGACGATCCCGGAGCACGGCGAGCTGAGTGGCCGGGTGGCGGTCACCTCGCTGGACGAGGAGGGGTCCCGGCCCCCAGCCCGGGTGGACGCCCGCATCGGGTTCCGCAGCGAGGCGGGTCACACCAGTGGAATCGGAATCGAGGGACGCGTCACCCCCGGAGAGGAGCTCCACCTCGCCGGGCTGACGGTGCGTCTGGATCCCCTGCGCACCGAGCTCGTTCGGGCCGTGGCCCCCGAGACACCGCTACGGGGCGAGATCCGGGGGCAGGCCACCCTCGACGGCCCCCTCACCGGCCCTCTCACCATCGACGGAGCCTTCGCCCACCTCGATCCCGCGGTCGGCACCAGCCGCGTGAGCGCGGCCGGCAAGGTCGCCTTCGTGGACGAGCTGCGGGTGTCGGACGGGGTCGTCCGTCTCGAGGGCGTGCAGGTGGGCCTGCTTCGGGAGATGGATCCGGAGCTTCCCCTGGGCGGCACCATCGACGGGATCGCCCGTCTCGATGGCACGCTCGACGGGGGCCTGCACTTCGAGACCGAGTTCCTTCACCGGCAGGCCGAGGACGAGAGCTCCCGGGTGCTGGCCAGCGGCGAGGTGGCCACCGACGGAGACGGCCGGCTCACGGCCGACGTGGAGCTGGACGACGTCTCGCTCGTCACCGCCGGTCGCTTCGCTCCCGACGCCGGGCTGCGAGGGAGCCTGAACGGCGAGGGCCGCTTCCAGGGGACCTTCCGGGAGCTCGACGGCTCACTCCGACTGGAGCTTCCCGGCGGTGGGCTGCTGGAGTCCGAGGGGGCCCTCGATCGGACGGGTGCGAGCCCCCTCTACCACCTGGGACTGACGCTCGACGACCTGGACCTCTCGGCGCTCTCGGGCCGGGTCCGAGACGAGACCTCGATCGCGGGGAGTGTGCAGGCCCGCGGCGAGGGCACGGACCCCGCCGAGCTCGCCGCCGAGCTTTCGGCCGAGCTGCTGGACGACGGCCCCTGGCGATCGATCGACGAGGGGGAGCCCGAGGTGGGGGCGGAGCTGCCCTCCCGCCACCTGACCGCCCGGCTGGTCATGGACCGGGGCCTCGTCCGGGTCGACACCCTCACCTTCGAGATGGCGTCGGCCTACCTCGACGCCCGGGGATCCTTCGGACTCACCGACGAACGGAGTGGAGCGCTGGAGTACCGGCTCTCGGTGGACTCGCTCCACCTTCTGGAGCCCCTGGTCCCGGCCGACCCGGCGCTCGTCGAGCCCCGACCCTCGGTTCGCGAGGCCGCGGTGGAAGCCCGCGAAGAGGAGCTGGCCCAGATCGTGCGCGACGCCCAGGTCGAGTACCTGGCCACGGGGGACCGGCCGGGCCTTCCCGAGCTCGAGGAGCTTCCCGGGCTCGAGGGCATCCCCCGGGACCGGATGGCCGGGAGCCTCGAGATCTTCGGAGTGCTGGAGGGACACACGGGCCACTTCGACGCTCAGGGAGGGATGAACGCAGAGGGCATCGTCGCATTCGGCAATCGCGTCGAGCACGCTCGGGGGAGCTACACCCTGGCGGGGGTGGCGCGGACACCTCCGGCGGGCGAGCAGGCTGCCCTGGAGTCCGCCGAGGCCGACGGGCCCGGTCTCGTGCTCGAGGCCACCGGGGAGCTCGAGGCCGAGGAGCTCTTCCTGGCCGGTTTCCAGTACGACCGGATCGGGGCCGAGGTGGCCGTCCAGAGCGGCGAGATCCACTCCGGTGACCTGGCGCTCTCGGTCCGTCAGGACGCCGAGACCGGGGTCCGGGTCGCGGGGGCCTTCGAGCTCGCCGAGGAGTCCGGCGAGGTGCGACTCGATGACCTGACCCTCGAGTTCGAAGACGCCCTGTACCGACTCCCCCGTCCCGGTGTGGTGCGATGGGATGACCGAAGGGTGGAGCTGGCCGACATCGCCCTCGAGAGCGACCTCGAGGCCGCGTTCACCGCCGCCGGGGACCTCCCCCTGCGCGAGGGCGACGCGGAGGACACGGCACCTGACGACGAGGTGCTCGCGCTTTCGCTGAACGCCTTCGAGCTCGGCCACCTTGCCCACCTGGCGCAGATGGAAGCCGACCTCGCCGGACACCTCGATCTCGAGATGGAGTGGACGGGATCCCTTCAGCGACCGGTGATCCGCGGAACCACGGGCCTGACCGGGGTCACGCTGGCGGACCACCCCCTGCCGGAACTCCACGCGGAGATGGACTACGCCGACGAGCGACTGACCCTCGACGCCCGGGCCCGGCAGGAGGACCGCCACGTCCTGATGGCCGAAGCCCGCCTCCCCCTGGACCTGGGGCTCATCGAGGCCCCCGAGGAGCGCCTTCTCGAGGGACCGATCGCTGCCGAGGCCCGTCTCGAGGAGCTCCGCCTCGAGGGGTTCGATGCTCTCGTCGAAGAGATCGAGGGGATCGCCGGCAGGGTTGACGGGGAGCTTCGGCTCTCGGGGAGCTACGAAGACGCCCGGGTGGATGGAGGCGCGGAGCTGATCGTCCCCACCGTCTTCGTCGGGCCCCTCGGGATCCGGGTCGACGACCTGGCCGGCGCGGTCTCGTTCGACGACCGGCTCCTTCGGGTGGACTCCATCGTGGCCTACAGCGGGGGACCGATCCGGATGGCGGGGCAGGTGGACCTGGCCGAACTGGCCGAACCCACCTTCGAGCTCGCGATCGAGGCCACCGATGCCCGGGCGATCCGTACCGCGGACGTGCGGGCCCGGGCCGACGCGCAGATCGAGGTGGCCGGCTCCCTCGACGAGGTCAGGGTCACCGGCGAGGTACGGACCCGCGAGGGGGTGATCCGGATTCCCAGCACCGAGGAGCTGGCCGAGCCCGCTCCCCTGGACCTCGAGGACCCGGCGCTGCGAGCCCGGCTCGATCCGCGTCTGGTCCAGGAGATCGACCGTCTGGTCGATACCCCGCCCCTGCTCCAGAACCTGCAGGTGGAGCTGGATCTGCATATCGCCCGGGGAATGTGGGTCCGCTCTCCCGATGCGAACGTGGAGTTTTCGACTCCGCCGGCGATCGGGCCCCTCCGCGTGCGGATGAACGGGATCCGCCCCGAAGACATCGGCCTCGAGGGGACCGTGCAGAGCGACCGGGGCGAGTACGAGTTCATGAGTCGTCGCTTCAGCCTGAGCCGTGGAACCGTCACCTTCGTCGAGGGAGCGCCGCTCGAGCCCCTGATCCGGCTCACCGCCGAGCACGAGGTGCAGCTCCCGGGGAGGGAGCCCTTCGACGTCCGGATCGTGCTGGACGGGACGCCGACGGAGCTGGAGACCGAACTCGAGAGTACCGCCGAGCCACCCCTCTCCCAGACCGACCTGCTCAGCTTTGTGGTCTTCGGCCGGGACGCCGGCTCGCTCCTGGCCCAACCCGGCTCGGCCCTTTCGGGACAGGGTTCGTCCGGGGGCCCCCTCGTGGGGCAGGTCGCGAGCCGGGCCGCCCAGCAGTTCGCCACGGTGGGGTTCGACGCGGTGCTCGGGCAGGTCGAGGCCGAGACGGCCCGGACCCTCGGGCTCGATGTCCTGAACATCCGTCCCGCCGAGATGCCGGCCGAGCTCTCGACCGGGGAGTTCGCCGATCTCCTCCGGGGCACCGAGTTCGAGGCCGGCCGCTACGTGACCTCGCGCCTCTTCATCTCGGGACAGGCGCGCCCCACCTTCGTGCACCCCGGCGCCCGCATGGACTACGAGACCGAACACGGCTGGGTGTGGCGGGTGACCTGGCGACCTCGGTTTCTTCCGGCGGTGCCGACCCTGCTCCCCGAGGAGCCGGACCGGGCCAGCGTCTTCGGATCGCTGATCTTCCGGGAGTGGCGCTTCTGAGCCGGCGGTCGATCGACCGTCAGGCGGAGCGGAAGGCGCGCAGGAAGAGCAGGGTCGAGACCACGAGAGCGAGGCCGATCCAGAGCAGGCCCCAGACCACGGTCGGTACACCGGTCAACTCCGCGAGCATGTAGGCGTCGGAGGGAAGGTGCGGACGATCCAGGACATCGGACTTGATGTCGAGGATCGCGTAGAGGGCGCTGGTCAGCCCCAGCACGTACAGGAGCCCCCGGTTGACGGCCGGCGAAAGCCGCCCCGCGGCCAGGATCAGGGCGAGCCCGAAGAGGAGTCCGAAGACGATCCCGAACGCACTGCGCACGAAGAGGATCGAGATCAGCAGCACCAGCGCCCCGAGCCCCTGAACCACCCGGTCGGCGTGTCGGCCCGCGCGATGCCCGGCCTCGAGGATCACCCCTCCCCATGCGAGCGACCCCAGGTACCCCGCCGATAGGGTCACAAAGGCGTTGCCTCCCGGACAGTAGCAAAGTCCCCCCAGCCGCGGGCTCAACTCGATGCGCTGGATCGATCCCCCCGTGGCGATCGCGGCGATCCCGTGGCTGATCTCGTGCAGAAAGACCACGAAGACCTTGAGCGGATAGATCACCGGCGTGTCCCACAGGAACCAGAGCGCAACGAAATACAGGGCGAAGCCCGCCAGGAAGCGGGCCTTTCGTTTCGTGGAGGCCTTCACGGGCGCTCGTCGTTCGGACGGGATATCCCATGCGCCGCGCGCAGCACCGGGGCCCACTCGCGCAGCTCGGAGCGGGCGATCCGGGCGTTCTGGTCGTTGCTGCGGAGTCCGTCGAGGGCCCGCTCCGCCGCCTCCTCGCGGACGAGTCCCTCCGGAAGATCCAGAAAGGCGGTCCAGCTCACGATCCGCTGCTCCCACTCCCGTTCGAGCCGACTGCGGGCCTCCTCGCGGGGTTCGAGGCCCCGCTCGCGGGCGATCGCGTCGAGCCGGTGGCGCTCGGCGTGCTCGCGCACGAGCTCGATGCGGTCGTCGCCTTCGGCACCGCGCAGCCGCTCCCACTCGGCCGCGCGGCCCCCCTGCAGGGCGGCGACGAGGTCTGCCGAGGTGAACGACCCCTCGCCCCACTCGGCGAGCACCACGGGGGAAGAGGCCTCGTCTGCGCCCACTCCAACCGAGGCGTCGGGCGGCAAGGCCGGAAGGGAGAGCCCCAGGATCGCCTCGCGGTCGAGGGTCAGCCCCGCGACCTGCTCCGCGCGCCAGCGCTCCCATCCCTCGATCCCGCCGAGTTCGGCGGCCATGGCCCGCACTACCCGCGGGCGGCCCTCGCTGAAGGGGAGCTCGGTTCGCGACTCGAGCTTCAGGACGTGGAAGCCGAACTCGGTCTCGACGATCCCACTCACCTCGCCTTCGTCGAGAGCCCGGGCGGCCTCCCAGAATTCGGGCACCCAGGTCCCCGCACGACCCGGCTCGAGCAGTCCCCCCCGGCGCTCGGCACCCGGCTCGTCCGACACCTCTCCAGCCACCTCGGCGAAGGGCTCTCCCGCCTCGACGCGTTCGAGGGCGGAGCGGGCCCGGCTCTCGGCGGCGGTCCGGTGCGCATCGGGCTGCCATCGCTCGGAGAGGATCACCAGGTGCCGGACCTCGAGCTCCAGCTCGGGCGATGCCGCGTACCGGGCGGCGAGGTCCTCCTCGGTGACCCCTGCCGCCTCGAGCATGACCTCCTCTCGCAGCGACTGGATCCGGGACGCGCGCAGGCCCCTCTCGAGGGCCGGTGCCGCGAGCTCGGACTCGGCGCCGCGCACCCGGGATTCGGCCAGCGCCGCGATCAGGGTGAGCTCCTCGAGCCGGGCGTCCGAGAGCCCCAGGAGCTGGGATTCCGTGAAAGCCGTATCGCCCACCTGCAGCGTCACCGGGTCGCTCTCGCAGCCGGCCGCAAGGAGCAGGCTCAGGATCAGCAGATGTCGAATGCGGGGCATGTGCGCTCGGGGTCGAGGGGGGGCGCGGGTCGGGATTCGGGCCGGAAAGTGCGTCAATCCGGGTTCTGCGGCAAGGTGTGATTCGGGTGCCCGTCGATCGCTCGCGAATCGGCGTTAAAGTGCCAAATGTCCAGTTCCAAGAGGGGTTTTCTCTATCATCACCCTCGTCTCTTACGTCAATCAGTGGTGCCTCGGGCGGTGTTTAACGCTCGATAAACGGCCCGTTGCGACTCTCCTTGCGCAGGATCCCTCATTCCGGCGCGTGGCTCCATCGCAGCCCAACGGATGAATGATTCCTACCAGGGTCGGCTACGGTGAGTGAACGCTTCGGCGTTCTCGATCTGCAGCACACCGCCCTCCGGTCGACCACTGTGGCGTCCAACCTTCGCCACCAACGGTGGGCCATGCGCCGGGATCCCCTTCCTCTGTCCTCGCCTCTGCTGCGTCAGGGGCGAGCCGACGGATCGTATCGCAGGCCCGGCCAGAGCGTCAGATGCCGGATCTCGAGCTCCGTGTCCATGGCTTTTCCGAGGATCGCGATCCTCCATCCGGTCGGGTCCGGGTCGAGGAAGACAGGGGTCGATCCGATCCATTCGCGATCGATGAAGGTGCTGACGGCCCCGTCCGCTCCGACCGATATGGCGAGGTGGGTCCACTCCTCTCTCGGAAGCGACGGACTGACGTCGATGGGGGTCGCGGGAAACGATCGATGCGAGTGCAGTTCGATCCGACGCGGGTCCCACTGGTCCCCGGTGCCCGACGGGTATCGGGCGCAGGCCGATTGACGCACCCCGCTGCGGAACCCCGAGAAGGCTTCGAGCCCGTCCTCGGCGAAGCTGGCCAGCTTGCTGCTCCCCATCTGGAAGAGGCAGAGGGCCAGCGATTGCCCCTCGGCCCGGGAGAGGGGAAGGCGGAATTCGAGCTCGAGGGTTCCCCCGTCGGGAAGCCATACGCCGGATTCCGAGATCAGCGCGGCGAGCCGGTCGTCGGGGCCCGTGAAGCGCAGGCTTCCGGGTCGTCCACGTGGCTGCCAGCGCGGGCCGGCGCTGCCGGGCGCGAGCCAGCCCGGAAGCCTCGGGTCCTCGAAGGTCTCCCGCACAAGGGTGCCCGGACTCTCCGAGGGCGAGACCTCGATGCGGACGCTGTCGCGCAACCAGCCGTTCCATTCGGCGATGATCCAGCTCTCTCCGGGGCTCGCCGCCGTGATCTGGCCGTCCTGCGCGATGAAGGCGATCTCGCGATCCCGGCTCACCCACTGGAGCGAGTCCTCGCGGGCGCTGCCGTCGGGGAAGAGGAGTCGACCCTGGAGCCGGTACTGGTCCCCCCACGCCAGGGTGACCTTCTTGGGACTCGCGATCCGAATGCCCGAGGGTAGAGGCGCCACCTCATCGGGGATCCAGTGAATCCGCTCCGGGGCTCCACCGGGAGGGAGGGGAAGGGGTACCGTCGACCCCCGATCGAGCTGATGCAGGTACATTCCGACCCGCCCCTCGAGCGCGCCCTGGAGCACGATCGCCGATCCGTCGGGAGAGCATGCGGTCTGCCCGCCAAGGTGAAGATCCATGAGCCGGAGTCGCTCCAGCGAGTCCTGCGCCGGGTTCCAGAGGTGGGCGTGCACCTCGTGGTCCTCCCGAACGAGGATCAGGACCCGGTCCGGACCGCACCAGTGACTCCGCAGGATCCCCGCCGACGTCCACCGGGCGAGGGGTCTGCCCCCGGGTGTCATGACCACAAGGGCGTCGGTTCGCCCGGGCAGCAGCACCAGGATCCGCTGGCCCAGGGGCGAGACGTCGACCTGCTCGGGGCTGCGCCGACCCTCGTAGATCGTGACCCCGTCCCCCTTCTCGAGGTTCTGCAGGACGAGCTGGTGGCGTTCGTCGTCGAGCTCTCGGTGCACCAGCTGATGCATCCCGTCGGGACTCAGTCCAAGGAGGTCTTTCGGCACCCATTCCACCGCTCCGCTGACCAGCCGGACCGGGCCTCCCGACTCGGCCGTCTCGGGAGGAGAGAAGGACGGGTTCTGCCGGACCATTTCGAGTCCTCCGTCGATCTCCGAGATCTCGACCCGAAAGCTTTCGACCCCGGCGTCACGGGTCAGGACCAGCATCCCACCTCCGAAGAGCGAGGGGGAGCTGGGGGCGGGACGGGCGAAGACGTAGGCGACCGCCCCGAGCATCAGGAGCGCCACCGAGGCCACCACCGCAGTGCGGAAGAACGACCACTGCGCCCCTCCCCCCGTGGTCAGTCCCACGTGCAGCTGGAAGCGGCGGGCCACCGCCGAACGGAGCTCGTCGTGCAGGAAGGTCAGGGTGTCGGGGGTCTCCCAGCGGATCATCCGGCGATTCAACAGGTCGCCGACCCCGCTGGTCACTGCCGACGTTCCGAGACCGGTCCGAAGGGCGAGCATGCGGGGCGAGGTCGGATGACCGATGCGCGCGAGGTGGGCCGCCACCAGCTTGGCCTCCTCCGAGAGCTGGTCAAGCTGACGGTCGACGAGGTCCCGGAGCGACCGGGGCAGGGGGAGGTCCGGGGGAAGCCGGTCGGTGTGGAAGATCCAGACCCCTTCGGCGGTTCCCTCCAGAGTGCCCTCCTCCTCGAAGGCCTTCAGGAGTTCGACCACGAAGAGGGGGTTGCCCCGGGTGGTGCGATGGATGCGACCGATGATGGCGTCCCGGCTTCCCCTCCCCGAAAACCGGATGCGGGCCTGCAGGAGCCGGCTCACATCGGCCTCGCTCCATGGGGTGAGCTCGATCGAGGTCGTGCGGGGGCCATCGGCGAGGAGTGCGAGCGTCTTGCGGACCCGGGCGCTGTCGACCTCGGCGCGGCAGTTGAAGAGCAGGAAGACCGACACCTCGGAGAGCCGGGTGGCGACGCGGGCCAGGACGGAACGGCTCTCGGTGTCGGCCCACTGGAGGTCGTCGACCACGAGGAGGAGGGGAGCGTCTTCGGAGACCGCCGACATCAGGTCGATCAGCGCGTCCGAGAGCGCCGCCGAGGGTCGACTGCGAGGCAGGTACGGACCCGTGCGATCCGGGGCTCCCGGACCCGAGGGATCGGTCAGACTGAGGCTCGGCACCAGGGTCCGGAGCACGCCATCCGACGCGTGGCTGATCCCTGCGGCTCCGGACAGGTTGAGCAGTCGCTGGATGGCTTCCGACAGGAGTCCCCATTCGATGGGCCGCTCGGAGTCGTCGGCCTTGAGCTGGATGACCCGTCCGCCCTCGGCCTTCACGACCGCCGCGATCTCTTCCGACAGGCGCGTCTTGCCGATTCCGGGCTCGCCGGTGACGAGGCCGATCCCCGGCTCCCCCTCGCGGGCCTGCCTCCACCGCCGGAGCAGGGCGTTGAACTCGTCGTCGCGTCCGGTGAATTCCAGGCGGAGCGCCGGGTCGTCGAGCTCCGAGACGGGGCTCCCCCGCTGCAGCAGGTCCAGGCGCCGTTCCAGGGGTTCGAGCTCGGCGATCGAGTCGGGATCGGAGAGGTGTTCGCGGGCCTCCTGGAGCGCCCGGGACGCCTCGTCGAAGTTCCGCAGGTCGAGGTGCGTCTCGATCAGGTCGAGGTGGGCGCCCAGTCGGCCGGGTTGAATGGTCGTGGCGACCCTCAGCCACCGGATGGCAGCCTGGGGCTTGCCCTGCTCTCGCTCCGTTGCTGCCTGATCCGTGAGGGCGGCGGCGAACTCCCGCTCGATCGAGAGCCGGACCGTCTCACACCAGTGGCTCCACTCCACCCCGTCGGCCAGCTCGGCGAGCTCCGGAGGGGAGCCGCTCCAGAGACGGGTGGCTTCGGCGAGGCGTCCGGCGCTCAGGTGACTCCTGAACTGCTGGAGGTCGGAGCGCACCCTGCCGGGGGTCAGCGCGACGGGGTCGTCCTGCGCGAAGAGGTCCTCCCCGAGCTCCTTGCGAAGATACCAGAGGGCGTGGCGGACGGAGCCCCGAGCCCGATCGCGCGTCGACCCGCTCCACAGGAGCCCCGCGAGCTGATCGCGCGAGACGGGGCTGTCGGACAGATGCAGGTAGATGAGGAGCGCCAACGGCTTTCCAGCCGGGAGCCCGACCGGAGCCCCGGTCGCGTCCCGGATCTCCGGGCGGCCGAACAGCTTCAGTTCAAAGGGGGGCGCATGGCCCATGGGGCGGCTCCACTGTCGCGCATCGGGTTGTCGGAATGTTTCTCAGGATGGTGGGGGCGCCCCCGTTTCGTCAAACCCGCGGAGCCTGTTCCGTGACGGAAAACAAAGCGGCCCGGCACCCCAGAGGGGGCACCGGGCCGCGGGTACCGCTGGCGGAACGCGTCAGCGCTCGCCATTCTCCTTGTTACGCGACGTCACCTCGCGGTTCTGGCCGAGGGGAGCCACCACCGAAATCCGGTTGCCCGTGCGACGGGCGGAGTTCGGACGGTACTCGGGCATCGTGTAGTTCATGCTGCGCTCGAAGCGCGTGCTCTTGGATGTCAGCATTGCCATGGTATTCTCCTGGTCGTTCTATCTATGAGTTCCGGCTGGCGGTCGTAGATCATCCGCCTGTGACTCCCCGTACGGAGGGTCTCCGGATCAGGTTTCAAAACATGTCGTCGGCGAGGGATCGGGGCCGGATTTCCGGCGGGTCCCGCATCCACATCTCCCGAGACAACGCCGGAATATATCAGACTTGTCACCAGGTGGAAGGGGGGTCATGCGTTCTCTGCTCCTGAAGGCTTCGCGAAACCCGTGGCTGGCGGATCAGGCCCGGCGACGGGGGTTCGTGCGAAGGGCCGTTCGTCGCTTCATGCCGGGCGAAACCCTGGATGAGGCGCTGGCGGCATCGCACCGTCTGGCCGGGGAGGGGATTCCGGTCGTCCTGACTCAGTTAGGTGAAAACGTCGATTCCGCCGCCGCTGTGTCACGGGTGGTCGATCACTACCGGAGTGTGGTGGACCGCTCGCTCGAAGAGGGACTCGACGTGCAGGTCTCGGTGAAGCCCACGCATTTGGGGCTGGATCTGGGCGAGGAGATCTGTCGGGGGGCGCTGAGCCGGCTGGCCCATCACGCCCTGGCGGCGGGGGTGCCGGTATGGATCGACATGGAGGATTCGAGCTATGTCGACGCCACGCTGGACCTCTACCGCTCGCTCCTGAATCCGGGGGCGCCGCTCGGGATCTGCCTGCAGGCCTACCTGCACCGCACCCCCGCGGACCTCGAGTCGGTGCTGGGGGCGGGGGGCACCGTACGGCTGGTGAAGGGCGCGTATCGCGAGCCGGAGGATGTGGCGCTGCAGGGCTCCGGTGCGGTGGATGCCGCCTTCCTTCACCTGGCCGGAGAGCTGAGTCGGGATCTGTCGGGGCCCGGGGCGGGCCGACCGCTGCGGCACGTGCTCGGCAGCCACGACATGGATCTTCTTTCGCAGATCGCCGACGGGCCCGAGATCCAGATGCTGTACGGGATACGCACGCGGGCCTGGCCGAAAATACTCGAGGTCGGCACCCCCTTCCGGGTCCTGATCTCGTACGGGGAGCAGTGGTATCCCTGGTACGTACGGCGCCTGGCCGAGCGCCCGGCGAATCTGCTCTTCGTGGCCCGCTCCGTTCTGCCTTGAAGGTGGGGGTGGCCGGACCGTTGTCGAGGGCACGTGTTGACTTCCAGCCCCGATTTCTCTGAAATTAGGAGTCTCGGGAGTTGCGGGGCCGGCGAAGTCCGGCTCGAAGGCGCACTCTCGCTTCAGGGGCCATAGCTCAGTTGGGAGAGCACCTGCTTTGCAAGCAGGGGGTCGCCGGT
>REBS01000158.1 GCA_007692605.1 Gemmatimonadales bacterium | reverse complement strand
CGGCCTGCCCCTCGATGCCGCTCTCGCCGCTCCCCGGGTGCACCCCGATGGCGAACGTGAACTGCGGATCGAAGAGGGGTCGGTGGGGAGCTGGTCTCCTGCGGCGCGACGGGCCCTCGAGGGGGCGGGGTTCACCCTGGTGCCCTCGCCCTCCGGCTACTTCGGGCGGGTGCACGCCGTGGGCTGGGATCCGGTCCGCAACGAGGCCTTTGGGGTCGCCGAGCCCCGGTGGAACGGCGCTGCCGTCGCACCGGCGTCCGGCAGCCCCTGATCGGAGCTCAGAACGGTTTCGCACCCCCGCCTCGTCGAGGAGGGTGGGAGATGATCAGGACGGGGCAGGGGGACTCGCGGACCATGCGGCCCAGGAGCGCCCCCATCCGGCTTCGGCCACCGCGTGGCCGGGTGATCCCGAGGACCAGGAGGTCCGCGGTCTCCGCCCTGCGCACGATCTCGCCGATGGCATCGTCGGCGCGGCAGACCTCGGCTTCACCCCGACCCCTGGCCTCGTCCTGCACGTAGCGACGGAGTGCCCGGAGCGCCCGCTTCTCCGTTTCGGCCGGGGCGTCGGTCGGGAGCACGTGCAGGAAGGTCAGGTGCTCGAGGCCCTTTCGGGCGAGGCTCCCGATCACCCGGGCTCGGAGCTGATCGTGGTCATTGTGGCCGCTCAGGGGAATCAGCACCCGGCGCACGCTGTCGAGGTCGAACTCCGCACCCGCGTGCAGGAGCGACACGTCGCAGGGGAGCTGGTCGAGCAGGCGGTCGATGGGGTGGGAGGGCGTACCGGCGTCCTCCGGGTCCTCTCCGCCTCCCGGGGCCTGTGCGAGGCCGAGGAGCACGCTGTTCACACCTTCTTCGCGGGCGACTCGTGCGATCTCTTCCCACGGGTCCGCCGCCAGGGTGAGGAGGATCTCGGCCGAGATCCCCTCGCGTCGGGTGCGGACGAGGGCGTTGCTGAGGGCGGCGTTGCCCTCTTCCATCGCCGTGCGGATATCGGCCTCCTCGGTCTCGTGGTCGGAGACCACTACCTGGTGGAGGAGGATCTGGCCCACCGTCGGAGGCGTGAGGGCACCGGCCACCGACGCGAGCCCCCCGGCCCTCGTGGGATTGGCGAGGGGGACGAGGACCGAGGTGTGCTTCCCGCGCAGCCGGCTGAAGAGCGGATCGCCCCCGGCGACCGCGGCATCGAGCGCCTCGGCCCGGTTCGAGAGGAACCCGCCGTAGATCGCGGCGCCGAAGCCGATCCAGACCAGCAGGAGGAGCCCGGCGGTGGGGACCGTCACGAGCTGAAAGAGGATCAGCAGCCCACACGCGGTGATCCCGACCAGGGGCACGAGGGGAAAGAAGGGGGCGGCAAAGGCGCCCTCGACCCGCCCACCCGCTCGGCTCCGCACCTGCCAGGCCGCCAGGTGCGTGATCCCGAAGGTCAGCAGGAAGATCAGCGACGCCGCCGCTCCCGCCGCCGCCAGGTCGGGGACCACCACGACGAGCACGGCCACACTCACGCAGACGAAGGCGATCGCCGCGATCGGGGCCTGCGTGCGCTCGTCCAGCCGCTCGAGGCCGCGCGGCAGGGTGCGGTGCCGGGCCATCGCCAGCGCGACCCGGGATCCGGCGAGCAGGTTGGCCCGCAGCGCCGTCAGCGTCGAGAGGAGCGCCGCGACCATCACGAGCCAGAAGCCGAAGGCGCCCATGTACGAAGAGGCCGCCTCGGCGAAGAAGGTCTCGGGAAACTCCCGGGCCATCTCGGCCGGGGAGCCCCCGGGGTCCGGCACCCCCACGCTCGTGACCACGAGGAGCAGGGGGAGATACACGACGAGCGCGATCCCGAGGCTCGCGAACATGGCCCGGGGCACGTTCCTGCCGGGATTGCGCACCTCGCCCGCGATCCCCGCGATCAGCTCGAAGCCCTGGAAGGTGATGAAGGTGAAGCCCATCGCCGCGACCACTCCCATCCACCCCAGCTCGAAGAACGGGTCGAGCGGCGCCAGCGCCTCGGCCGGGCCCCGCTGCACGATCACGGCAAGCCCGGCGGCGATCAGGACCGCGAAGACCACGAGCTTGCCGACATTCTCGACCTGCCCGCCCGCCGCCGCCCCCCGGGTGAGCCGGTAGCCGTAGACCCCGGTCGCCGCCACCGCCACGAAGAGGGTGAGCGCGTGGACCGCTCCCCCCGGGAGGGCCTCCATGAGTTGCGGAAGGATCGCGTCGATCGCGGCCACCGCGTAGGCGGCGAAGCCCAGCGCGTAGAGGACGCCGGCCACCACGTGCGCGAAGGTCATGATCCACCCGACCCCGAAGGCGGCTCGAACCGAGAAGGTCCGGCGGGCGTAGACATACTGCCCTCCGTTCTCGGGAAAGGCGGTGGCCAGCTCGGCGAAGGCCAGGGCGGTGATCAGCGCGATCGTGCCGTTCAGGGCGAAGGCCAGGGTCGCGGCCGGCCCCGCCTCTGCGATCGCCACGCCTCCGAGCACGAAGATGCCACCCCCGACGATCGCGGCCACCCCGATTCCGGTGGCCCCGACGAAGCCGATGGTGCGCTCGGGTGCGCCCGGGGGGGCGTTCGGAGGGGTCATCGACTCACCAGCCCCGGCTTCCCGCAATGCCCTTGAAGGGGCCCACCAGATCGGCGGTCACCCAGCCGCCGTAGAAGCCTCCGGGCTGCGGGGTCACCGGCTCGCCCTCCACCCGGCATTCATCCATCGGACCGGCGTAGAATGCAAGATGGTCCTTCAGGGAGGCGAAGCGGGGCGTGGGATCGGGATAGGACCAGCCCACCCGCTCCGCGACGGCCTCTCCGACCACGACATCCCAGTACCGGGCCCTCCCCTTCCACTCGCAGTAGCTGCCGCCTCCCGCCTCCCGCAGGTACTCGGTCGCCACATCGTCCGGGGGCAGGTAGTAGACCGGAGGGTGGCTGGTCTCGAGCACGCGGTATCCCCGATGGGTATCGGCGATGCGCACCCCCGCGAAGATGACCTCGAGTCGCTTCGTGGTGCGCTCGAGCTTCGGGGGACGGGGATAGTCCCAGACGGACTCCTGACCGGGACCGGGAGGGATGCGATGGATCATGGGTTCGATGGCTCCGGGGGGCCTTTACGTGGTGGCGTCGTCGTCCTGCAGGTGCACGGTCAGGAGCATGGCGCTCGTCTCGACGGCCCGGACGTCGTGAGGGACGCCCGGACTCAGGATCAGCATTCGGCCCGCGGGAAGATCGTGCTCGACGGCGTCCGCCTGAACCTGCAGTCGCCCCTCGAGCACGTGGATCGTCACCAGCCCCGCGGTGGAATGCTCCGCGAGCCTGCCCTCGGGATCGAAGGCGAAGAGGATATGGGTGACCGGGGCGCGGCGAAAGATCGTGATCTGCCGGTGTCCATCCTTGGCCGGATGGTCCTCCCGACGCAGCTCGGAGAGCGTGGCGCTCAGGTCGAAGTCGTGAATGTCTCCCGAGAATCGTTCTGCCGGAGGGGGTCGGAGTCGTTCGCTCGTGTCGTCGGTGCGCTCATTCATGCGGGTCTCCCGGGTCGGGCGTGATTCAGGGGTGGAGCCGGAAGCCTCTACCCCGGACTCCGGGTCACGTCCCATCGAAGGTGCACTCGCATGGGGACGCCGGGAAGAAACCCCCGGGTTTCAGCGGGGTTGTCCCTGTGAACCCGGGTGCGACCCGCCCAACCACTCCTCATGCACCGGACGCTCCCTTGCCCCGATCCCGACTCCTCCGCCCGCTCGGCGTCCTCCCGCTCCTCGTGCTCGTGGGCTGTTCGGGCACTCCCCCCGATGAACTCGGGAGCCTCGAGGAGGGGCTGGCCCCGTGCCCCGAGAGCCCGAATTGTGTGCACACGGGAGATGGCTATCCGGAGGGCACCCCGGCGTTCCTCCTGTCCGACGCGTGGTCGGGGCGCTCCCTCGAGGAGCTGGCCGAGGCGGTGCGGGCGGGGGTCGAGAGCCTTCCCCGAACCGAGGTCGTGCGTCTGGACCAGGCGCCGGTCGAGGCCGGTCCGGGTCTCTATCTGCGGGCGGAGTCGACCAGTCGGATCTTCCGTTTCGTGGATGATCTCGAGGTGCATCTGGCTTCGGGAAGCGATGAGCTCGTGGTGCGGTCGGCCTCGCGAATGGGCGAATCCGACATGGGAGTCAACGAGGCTCGGGTCGCGGCCTTGCGGATCCACCTCGAGCGTGACGGGGTCGTGCGGGCCGGGGCAGGGGGGTCCACCGGGGCGAGGGGCGACACCGGCCTTTCACCCCGGACGGGGCTCGAGAGGACGGGCTACGAGCGGCACACGACCCACGACGAGCTGGCCGAGTACCTGGCCGAGGTCCGGGCGGTGGGCAGCGACATGGAACTCGAGGTTTTCGGCCAGTCGCACGAGGGCCGCGACCTCTTTCTTGCCTCCTTCAGTCGTCCGGCGGTCGGAAGCCCCGAAGAGGCCATCGACAGCGGAAGGCCGATCCTGCTGCTCGGAGCCAATGTGCACGGCTTCAACTACCTGCTCCGGGAGTCGCTCCTGCGGATGATCCGGGAGCTGGCCACCCCCGGCACCGAGCTCAACGGACTGCTCGATCACATGATCGTGCTGGTGGTTCCCTCGAAGAACCCCGACGGAGCCGAGGCCGACAGCCGCTTCAACGCCGTGGGGGCCGACCTGAACCGCGACTACATGACGCTCGATCAGCCCGAGATGGCGGCGTACGTCGGGTCGGTGATCCGTCGGTGGCAGCCGCACCTGGTGGTCGATGGCCACGACGGGGGCGCGGTCCAGTACGGGGGTGCCCGGCCCTACAGCCTCCTCTACCAGGGGCCCGCGACCGCCGCGGCCGACGCCTCGCTGACCGAGCTTGCGGACCACGAACTCTTTCCCCGGATCGACCGGAGCTTCGAAGAGGCGGGGCTCGAGGCCTTCTACTGGGCCTGGGGAGACGAGGAGGCATGGCACGGAGGCGGCTCCGCGACGCGGATGGGGCGCAACTACGGGGGGCTGGCCAACACCCTGTCGATCCTCTTCGAGTTCGCCGAATGGCACGAGCGGCCCGTGGCCGTCGAATCCGGGGTTCTGGCGTACACCACCGTCCTCGAGTTTGCGCGGGATCGCGGGGAGCTCCTGATGCAGACGGTCGACGATGCCCGCCGCCTCACTGTGGAGCTGGGGGAGCGGGCGCAGGGGGAGATTCCCGTCGAGGAGTCCATGGAGGCCGATGAGGGGCGGGTGAGTTACCGGATCTCCCACCCCGAGCGGCCCGACGAGCTCCTGCGGGTGGAGGACGCCGAGCACATCAAGAAGCCCGTGGGGACCCGCTTCCGGGCGCGGCCCTGGGCCTACCTTCTCCCGGCCGATGCCACCGAGGCGGTGGAGATGGTGCGACGCCACGGGATCGAGGTGGAGCGGCTGGATGCCCCCATGGCCCTCGCGGTTCAAAGCTACGAACTGGTGGGAATCCGGCACGAGGAGGGGGTGAACGAGGTGGACTCGGTGGTGCACATCGAGGTCGGGGCGGTCGAGGAGCGGACGATCGAGTTCGACGCCGGCACCTGGATGGTTCGGACCGGACAGCCCCTGGGGCGCGTCGCGACCCACCTGCTCGAAGCCGAAACCACCGAGAGCGTGGTCTACTGGAACCGGATGGGTGCCCTGCTGCCCACGGCCGAGTTGTCGGAGTACCTCGAGGATCCCGCCGGTCGGTCGGCTCCGCTCCTGCCGATCTACAAGCTGATGTCGGGGATTTCCGTGCCCTGAGCGGGGCGCACCCCCGGGCCTACGAGCCGTGCGCGAGCGAGAGGATCGCGAGTCGCTCCGCTCCCCGGACCGCCGACCTGCCGACTCAGAGTCCGTTCTATTCGCGTTCAGCCCTGTCGGCCTCTTCGCGCGCCTGCGAAAGCGCCGAAGCCATGATTCCCGCCGGGACGGCCACCACGCCCAGGCCGATGAAGAGGATCACTGCGGTGAACAATCGGCCGCCGAGGGTGATCGGGTAGACGTCGCCATACCCGACCGTGGTGAGGGTCACCAGAGCCCACCACATCGAGTGGAAGACGGACGCGTAGAGCTCGGGCTGGGCCTCATTCTCGAAGTAGTAGATCCCGACCGAGGCAACGTATACGACCATGAGGCTCGCAACAAGAAAGAGGATCAGCTCCTCGCGGGCCAGCCGGAACGCACGGCGAAGGCGAGCCAGGGCCTTGCCGTACCGTACGAACTTCAGGATCCGCACCAGTCGAAGGAGTCGGACGACCCGGATCGATCGAAGGTCGACTCCCGTGGCCAGGTAGAAGGGGAGGATCGCAAGGAGGTCCACGACTCCGAAGAAGCTCAGGACGAAGTCGCGTTTCCTATCGGCGACCAGCACTCGCAGCATGTATTCGATCGTGAACAGGCCCACGATCACGACTTCCATGACGCCGAGGACCCGGATCGCCGTGGGTCCGAGATCCGGGAGGGTCTCGAGGGCAAAGCCCGCCAGGGAGATCACGATCAGGAGTTGAACGACGAGATCGAACGCTCGCCCACCTCGGGTGTCGGTATCCTCGACGAGCCTCTTCAGTCGAGACTTCAATGATCCTCCATCTCGAAAAGCGGTGGGTCGGGTCGCCACGGGGACGATCCCCATCGCCTCCAACGACCTCGTCCCGGACTCCCCAACTTGAACCGGAGCGGGTCAGGAAGCCAGTCGGTAGCGGATCAGGTAGGGCACCTCGAACTCGTCAAGTTCGAGCATCCAGACGTACGGGTCGGCGAAACCGAGCACCTCGTGCTCCCCCTCGATCTCGATCCTCACGCGCGGCTCTCCGTCGGGATCGAGCAGCCACAACTCCCCCGAGGCACCGGGAGGTCGGCTCCATTCGAGCAGGATGCGTCCGCTGTCGTCCATGTGCACCGAACGAACGGGAGGACGATGGGCCGGGGGCAGAACGGAGGCTCGGTAGGCCTCCTCGGCCTCTGCCGACGAGAGCCTCCCTTCCAGTTCTGCGAACCGCTGGAAGGACTCGATACGGGGACTGAGCAGGGAGTCCCACTCCGGATCGGACACCGGCGTCGGCTGATACGCGAGGCGTCGGGACCAGAGGGTGTCGCCGTGGCCGGTCAGGGACGAAAGCGTGATCTCCGGTCCGTTGCGGGTTGGATCCCGAGTAGTCGCCCTGTCCGTGATGAGGATCCTGTCCTGCGGGCCGGCGAAGCTCACGATGGGAGAGTCCGGCATCGGATGCTGGCCGGTGGCCAGTTCCTCGTTGCCGAATCGGATCTGTACCGTGGAGGTGCGGTCGATGGTCGCCACGATTCGCTCCGGCTCCGCAGAACCCACGCGAAATCGAACGATCGAGAGGGGGCCGGCGCCGGCCTGGGACCGTGCCAGCCCGAGGGCCGTCGAATCGGGGTAGATGGCTTCGGGGCCCGAGACCGGTGCTCGATCTCTGACCTCGACCGGGATCGACGGCTCGGCTCGGACGAACGCCCCCTCGGCATCGAAGAGATTCAGGCGGCGGGCGAAGTCGTCTCGTATCCACACCGTGTCTCTCGACGCGCCCCACCACCCCATCGGTCCCGGGGACATGAATTCGCCGGGGCCCTGGCCCGGGCCGCCGACCACGAAGGTCGGTTCGCCGTGCTCGTCAAAGATCCGGATCGACTGCTCCTGTGTCTGCGCCACCCAGACACCGCCGTCGGGCAGGGGCAGGATTCCACCCACCCGGGTGAGCGTGGTCCCGGCGTCGTCATGGCTGCCGATCCGAAGGGTATCCGCGAAGCCCACGGTGAGATCGGGGGACCCCGCATGGGGCGAAGGCGACGATGATCTCGCTTCACACCCCGCAAGGGAAACGACCAGCACGATCGCACCGACGAAGGTTCCTCGGGCCATGGGTGGCCTCCCTGTCCGAAGGAGATGGTACACGAAGGGCTTCGTATACGTGTGTCGTCAACGTAATCCACTGCGAGGAGCTTGTCTACCCGTCTTTTCGTATTGTGTCTGGAGACGGCTGGGCGGAGCTCGAGTGCACGCTCAGCCAGGTCACGGTGACCAGGATCAGACCCATCCCCAGGATCTGAGGGGCGACCAGGCTTTCGTCCAGGACCGCAACGCCGAACAGTGACGCGGTGACCGGTTCGACCATGGCCACGATCGAGGCCACGGCCGGGGCGGTGTAGTTCAGGCCGATCACGTAGAGGATGAAGGACAGCCCTGCGCCAATCACACCCAGTATCGCGAACAGCGGCCAATCGGGTGTGCCGAGTACCGCGATCATCTGATCGAGATCGCTCGGCCAGATGAGGATTGCGGCGAGTACTGCGAACGCGATGGAGAGAATCGCCTGCGGGCTCCCGTGCGGCGCCGCATACTTGAACCCGAAGATGAATACCGTATAGGATAGCCCGGCAAGGAGGCCGGCGCCCACACCGATGGGCGTAATGCCGCTCGCACCGACGTCGTAGATCTGTGTGAGCAGGACGATACCGAGCATCACCACCGTGATCGCGGTCCACTTCAGCGCGGTGGGGCTCTCGAGCTTCAGGGCGAATGACACCAGGTACACGAACACCGGTGCGGAGTACATCAGGGTGGCCGCAACCGCCACGCTTCCCTGCGCTATGCTGACGAAATAGAACGCGAAGTTGCCGGCTACGCCCAAGCCGGCAATCGCTGACCAGAACCACAGGCGGCGACTTCCCAGTCCACTGCCGTGCGGGCGCACCGACAGCCAGGCGAGCACGAAGAGCAGGCCGATCACACCCCGGTAGAACGAAACCACGAACGGATCCCAGCCGTCGTTCATCAGGATCCCGCCGATTCCACCTGACAAGCCCCAGAAGAACGCTGCCAGTGCGACGAACGCCGTGCTCAGACCCACCGTTCCCACGCAGCCGAAGCGAACCGTTTCATGCCAAGAAAGGACCTGTTGGGAGGATCAGGATTACCGGGGTTCCAACTGAAGCAGATGGAGCTGCAACTCGGCGAGACCTGTAGCGGGGTCGCGGACCAGCATGGCGATGGTATCCCCCACGAATGCCAGGTCGCGAATTCTCGACTGCGTGTGGATCCGGCTCATGTGGTGCCCGTCTGGACTCACGATGTGCAGGGTCGCGTCGTCGCTTCCATGGTCCCCGAACGGTTGTTCGACCAGGATCATGCGGCCCGATCGGGGGTCGGCTCGGATCGCGGTATACTTCGGAAAAATTGCCGCGCCCTCACGCACATGATCGAGTTGGCGTCGAATGATGGGATCGAGCGGTCGACCATCCGACTGGGATTCCCAGAATCGCTCGATGTAGGCATCGAGTTCCTCCTCCGTCGACGCTCTCGGTTCATCGGCCATCTCGAAAAGGGCTGTGCGGCTGCCCGATGGATCCAGGACCTCGATTCGTCCGGCACTGCAGTTCAGCCGGTAGACTCGGTCCTGCGCCGCCGCCAGCCGCCAACAGGATCCGTACCGGTCGAGTGGATAGCGCTCGATGGGAGCGGTGCGAACCTCGTTCAGGATCGTCCCTTGCCGGGGATCGATCATGATCACTCGTCCCGGGCCCGACCGAGACGATGCGATCAGGAGCGAATCAGACGAGCCAACCAGTGTGACCGGTTCGCCGACCTCGAGCCGCCCCATCCGCTCTCCACCCGCGTCGAAGCGCTCCACGTACGGCGCGGATGTTGGCTGGACCAGAACCTCTCCCGCGTGGAGCACCATTCCACTCACTCCTTGCCATTCACCGGGCCCGTCACCGAGTCGACCCCACCCCCGGACCTGGTCTCCCTGCGAGGCGATGGTGTACACTCGGCCAGCACCCGGATCGGCGATCGCCACCAGATCCGTTCCTTCCATCTCCACATCCGAGGGGTCGACCCACTCATCCGACTGATAGCGCCACTGCAACTGGAGGGTCCCCTCCGGCGCCACCTCCATTGATCCGAGGTTGGTTACGACGAGTCCTTCGTCGGTCTCCCGGGTGACGACGTCCGTCTCCGTCCCCCCGCACGACCCGGCTACAAGACCAGTGATCAATAGGATCCAGGTTGCCCTGACCGCAGAAGTTCGGTTCCGACTATTCATTCGCGCTTCACTCCATGCACAGGGGGAGACCGCGGTTCTTGCGCTGCAGGTTCGGGCTCGGGTGGGTATGGCTACCTATGCCGGCCACGGCTCTACGACGTCGAACCGTTCCACTTCCTGAATCAGCGCGAAATCCCGGACATTTCTCGTGATCAAAGCGAATCCGTCATCCCGGCACGAAGCGCCCAGCAAACAATCGTTCACGAACGAGCGCCCAAATCCACCTGCGCTCATGCGCTTCTTGTGAACCAGTTGGGCCATGATCCGACCGGCTCGCTTCCACGTGCCGAACCGAGGGGTGACTACCCTCTCCCTCTTCTCGAAGGGACGGATCAGGTTGTCCTCTATCAGCTTGGCCCGGCGGTGATCCACCGCACCCGCCAACAGCTCCTGGGCGACCACGGCATGCAGGTAGATGACTGGCAGGTACTGGGCTACAAACCTCCTCAGCTCGTCCGCCCGTTCCGGGTTCCTTGCCGCGTCGATGTAGAGGTTGGAATCCAGGACATAGCGCCTCATTCTCCCTCGTCCTGGAAGATGTCCTGGATCGCTACTGTGCCCGCCACCGCATTGATCCCCTCGAGAACCTCCTCTCTGAACGCCACCATCTCAAGGGCCTGTTCGACGGTCTCGGTTTCCGTCTTCGTGCCGAGGATGCGCTTCGCACGATCGATCAAGTCCTGCCTCAACCGCATGTTCTTTCGCACCACTTTCGATGTCTTTTCCATGCCCGTCTCCCCAAGAAGATGTACAAATAAAATATACGTCTGTACGACGTGCCGGGCAAGCCTCATCCACCGCGATACAGGCGACTCTCCCGAGAGGCGTGAGGCCGATACCAGGCGTCCACCGAGGGCTACCTTCGCAGGGGGTAGAGGACGACGGATTCCACGCCCAGGTCATCTCGCACGAACCCCAGGATGTAGTCGGCCCCGATCCGGGGCGTCATCAGACGTGTGGGGTCTGCGATGTTCTGGGTCATGAGGACTCCGTCCCGGCGCGTCGTTTCACGGCCGGCCCTCGAGTCTGTACAACGCCGCCGCCTCGACATCGAACTCGTTTCGCTCCACCCCCAGCAGGTACTCACTCCCAACGTCGAGGACCCGGACGCCGTGCGGGATCTCTACGGCTCCCAGCCATTCCCCTTCCGGACTCATCACCCAATAGGTCTGCGGAGGTCCTTGTCCGGGAGGGCGATACCGGGCGATCCAGACGTTGCCGGTCGGATCTCCGAGGATTCCTCCGGCACTCGGCATCGAACCCGGGAGCCCGAAGAGGGGCAGGGGCTCCTGGACTGCATCCTTCATGGCCGTGATCCGACGCTCGATGTCTGCCTCGTCAATGCCGATCTCCTCGAAAAAGGTGCGGGAGCGAGATTCCCACGCTGCGACGATACTGTCGGGCACCTCGGTTGCCCGGGCCGGCCAGCGCACGATCTGTCGGACCGCCCCGTCGCGGTCGATCCATCGGAGTTCGGCACGATCTCCCCTGCCCACGACGAATTCGCTTCCGGACACCGTGCTGAAGCCACCACTCATGAAGGGGTTGTTGCCTCCTCCCGTAGCGATGCTCTGGTCCCAATCCGCCATCGCGACGGTGTCCGCTGCCCTCGTCGTCCAGTCGAGCCTCACCTGTGGCACCGCCAGGAACGGGGTGTCATACCGCCGGCCGAAGACCATCGCGAGGGGCATCCCCAACATCAGGGATCCGGTTTCCGCGTCAACCCCGTGCAGGTAGAGCAGGTTCGCCCCTTCCGCACGGATGCTTTCGACAAAGCCATCCGGGGTGAACTTCGAGATCCGGCCCCCCTGGGCATCCTGTATCAGGATCGTATCGCCCGGACGCACGGCGATCGAGGATACCGATGTGAACTCGCCCGGACCTTCGCCCGGTCCGCCGAGTGTGGCCTCGACCGAGCCCGACGGACTCAGGATCACGAGTTCTTGCGTCCGCCCGCCATCGACGACCACGGCCCTGCCGTCTCTCAGGAGCGCGCCCGCAGTGAGCGTCTCGAACGAGCGCTCCGCGTCGTCCCAGCCGATACGATACACCGGCTCCTCCGATACTCCGATCCGGGGCGGAACGTCCGACGGGGCAGGGGCCTCGACCATGCGGATGCCCGCACTGTCGCTGATGACCGTTGCCTGGGGCGCGCTGGCGTCAGGACTGCACCCTCCGAGGGTGACGGCTCCCAGGATTCCCACCACCGGCAGGAGACTGCTTCTGGTGATTGCGCTGCTTGGAGTTCCGTTCACGGGTGACCACCCTCCTCAGCGTACGATCAGACGCAGCGCCCAGGACCCGGTGTATGCAGGTCTCGACGGGGGCCGGCTGTCATCCGGGTGCCCCGCCCACTGCCCGGACACGATGAACTCGTACAGGCCGGGACTCGAAGGAGCCGGGAATCCAGCCTCGATCATCCGTGTCGACTGCCGTGCGCCATCCACGACGGGAGTCACCCATACCGAGTCAGCGGACGGGGCCGTCGTGATCCGCACGAACTCCGAGGGCGCGAGCACGAGTTCCGGCGTGTCCCTTTCGGCAGGGTCTATCGCAGAAAAGAACGTCTGCCCAACGACCGTCACGTCGCCAACGGTCCTGGCAAAATGCATCAGCGTCAGTGCGACCGAGTCCCCAGAGGCGACTGCCATCACCTCGGCTTCATCTCTGTCCTGCCCCAGAAGCGGCCCTGGTAGCGTCAACAGGACGCCCGTCAACAGAAGGAGGAGGGCGAGGGAGGTTCGAGGGCTCCGATCCTCGGCACCACTCGGTTCAGTCCGTTTCGGGCTCATGAGGGGGCTCCATGCACGGGGACTGTGTTCGACCACACTTCCTGCACTTCTAAACATATCGGAGGGGCGCGTGTCGTGCGAATACCGACGAATCTCTGGTTTCGGGGATTACGGTGCGCGGGACCTGATCTGGGCGGCGACGACATCGACCTCGTTGAACTCTCCGATTGCGAAGGCCCAGATCGTATCCCCCTTTGCATCCTGGAAGCGAAATTTCTCGGGGAGCTTGACCCGCGCGAGGAACTCTCCGCTCGGGGAAAGGACATCCAGGTGGGCACCTGCCACACCGAAGATGGGATCGAAGGCGGCTCCCGGCCGGGGAAGCTCCCGTTCGACCCAGATGCGACCGTCATGGTCGAGGTGGACTCGGGAGAATATGGCCTCCGAGTCCGTGCGGGGCAGAGCCTCGATCTCGGCCAGCCATTGGTCTTCCGGGGGAAAGGGATCCGGGCCCTCCTGCCTGAACCGCTCCCGGTCCGTGACACAGATATGGATCTCGGGCTCATCGCTCGGGCCGAACACGATGATTTCGTACCTGTCCGATGCAGGGGCTACCGCCCATCCCTCGCCGCCGACCCCCAACTGCGCACGGGGCCACTCCGGCCGCGTCGCGCGATCGTAAGACGGAACCGTACCGCTCGGGTACTCGGACGTCCAGATCACCTCCCGCCCCGTGTCCCCCGGGCGCGCGCTGGCGAACTCGACGGTTCCCGCTGTCGACGTCAGCGACGGGAGCTCCACGAACGTCGCACCGTCTCCTCGGAGGCCGAACCATCCAACTTCCCCCGCCGAGAAGACGGGACCGAGCAACTCCGGAGGGAGTCGCATCGTTTCGGCGGTTCCCGCCTCCAGGTCGAACCGCTCGAGCTTGGACTGCGCCGCGTCGAGGGCCAGCAGCTCACCTTCCGGCGTCCACGCCGTGGCAAGAGGGCTGAGAAGCTCGCCCGGACCCTCGCCACGACCGGCCACGGGATCCAGCCAGCTTCCCTGTTGGTCGAGCAGCCACACGTCCCCACTCAGAAAATCCGCGATCGCCAGGGTTCCGTCTGCTCCCACGCGGGCGGAGGTGGGAAGCATCATCTGCGCGCCATCTTCGGCGAGGCCACTCGCTCTCCAGATTTCGACCACATCCCACCGATCCGCATCGGCCACTTCGTCTACCGAGATGTGCACCGTGGGTCCGGCTGGATCCGAGATCTCGCACACCGATGGCTCCCCCTGGGGGGCGCAGCCGGTAGCGAGTCCGAGAGTCAGTACGACCAGGGTTCGATGGGGGATGAGATGCATCGCTTGCCACCCGCAGGGGTTCGTCACGCGTTCGGGCTTGTCCGACGCTTGATCGAATTCTCCCATCTGAAGAGCCCATATCATGTCGTGTCCGATGTGCATCGGTAACGTCCGGTCGGGCATCTCGACGTGGGCGAGCAGATCTCCATCTGGATCGAACGGACCATCCTTCCTTCCGGATCGTGTGCCCGACTGCTTCAGGAAACGAAGCGTTGCATGACGATCGCGATGCTCAGGATGAGAACCAGGATCGATACCGCAGCTATACCCACCCTTTCACCGCCCGAAGGCGGCGAACCGCGCTGGACCGCGCTGAGGATCCAGGTCTGGGTCCCCAAAAGGGCCGAATAGAAGCCCCCGGAGAGCCAATTTCCAGTCCAGAGAGATGCCACACCGGCTGCGAGCGCGGCGACCCACCCGGCAGCGATCAAAAGGAGGAGGAGAGTCGAGATTTGGTTCATGCGCTTCATCACTCCGTGGATCCTGGTAGTCATTCGGCCGAGCTCCTCTGTCCCCGATCGAATTCCTTCTCGTGAGACTCGATCATATCCACTCCTGAGCTGTATCGCGGGAGGATCCTGCCTTCTGTTTTCCCTACATCTCACCAAGGGAAAATCTCAAGAGGTACGGCTCGTCGTACGCCCCCGTCGTCCACCCCCATACCGTCGACCCCCGGGCCGCAAGCAACCTCACGTTCTCCGGAAGTACAAGTGAGCCCAGAGTCTCTCCGTCCTCACCGAACACGAACCATCGATCGGAACCCGCTGTCTCATGGACCGTTGCAACCCAGGTTCGACCATCCAGATCAGCAAACAAATGAGTAACCGGTGGCAAGACCGAGGGCCATGGGACCTGCTCATCGACCACGCGGTCCAACGCGCCCCAGGGCAATGTGGCGGAGGATCCGCGGGCCAGCTGGTCGATGAAACGCTCCCTGGCATCGCTTGTGGGCCGCGACCGGGCATGCACGGTCTGTTCGTGCAGGGTCTCTCCGTCGATGCCGACCCACGTCAGTGTCGCCGTCGTGTCAGTCAGGTCGCTTCTGGCTGTCGAGGCGACCACGACCCACCGGCCCCGGGGATCCAGAGCAATCCGGTCGGAACTGTCCACTGGATGCAGACCCATGATTCGCGCACCATCAGCAAAGCGAATCGCCATGGAACCCCCTGCAACGGTCTGGAGCATCAAGGTGTCCAGCACCTCTCCGGCCCGATTCACACGCACATTTGCCACTCGATCCAGTACCCCTGCCGCGACTGATCCCGGACCGTACCCGCTCCGGAACAGCAGCGTACCGTCGGCCAACGGCGCGATGAAGTGCGGCGCACTCTCCACCTCTCCGAGGGGGTCCAACGGAAACCGGAGCTGGTCGATGAACTGCCCATCCGCGGTGAACCGGCTCACGACTCGATTTACGTCCGAGATCCACAAGGTATCTTGATGAACTGCGACGCTTCCCACCCCGGTGAACTCCCCGGGCCCCGATCCGAATCTTCCGATGGCACCCAGCGAATCCCCCTGAGCCGACAGGACCCATACACTCCGAGTCTGGGCCTGAACGACGAATAGCGTGTCTCCTCGTCCCTGAGACAGCGTGATCCCTCGGATCGGCTGCAGGGATAGCTCTCCGTCGAGTGAGCCCAACCGTTGCTCCAACTGGAGGTCCAGCGTGGCCACGCTTTCCACCTCGCGATCGGCCATGCACCCGGATCCCATCAGCAACAGAAGGCCGACTCCGCGCCACCCCATCAACACTCCGCGTCCCGCTTCAAGGTGGCCTCCTGGCCGAATCATGCATGATTTATGGCGTTTCTGAACCCGGAGGGCCGGGCAGGAGGGCGCGCAGTGCCGGGAGACCGCTTGGGCCTGTCGAGGCTCATGGCCTGCGCATCCGGAGGTCCAGGGTGGGCACACGGCCGGGGCAGCAATGGAGCGCCCTACAGCTTGTGGGTCACCACCCGGATCTGGGTGAACTGACGATGACCGTCCTTTCCCTTGTGGAAGCCGAAGCCGCTCTCACGGGCTCCGACCCAGGGAGTGCCCACTGCGCCCCCCGGGGGACGGTTCACTCCCACCATCCCCGCCTTGATACGTCGTGCCACAGCGCCGGCCTTTTCCTCATCGCCGCCGTAGACCACGGCTCCCAGGCCGAATCGGGTGTCGTTGGCCCGCTCCACGGCTTCGTCCTCGGACGACACCCGGGTCACGCACGCCACCGGGCCGAAGGTCTCCTCGGTGGCGATCTCCATGGCGTCGGTCACGTCGGCGAGAACCGTGGGCGTAACGAAGTTGTCCCGATGCCCGTCGCCCCCGGCCACTACTCGCGCGCCCGCCTCCACCGCCGCCCGGAGCTGGGCCAGGACATGATCCCGCTGACGGGCGTTGACCATGGGACCCACGTCGGGGTCCTCCTCGCCGCTCCCCACCGTCATCGCCGACGCCACGCGGCCCAAGGCCTCCTCGAAGGCGTCGGCGATGTCCTCCACGACGAAGATGCGCTCCGTGGCCACACACACCTGACCGGCGTTCCGGAATGAATTCCATGCGGCGAACTTCGCGGCGGCCTGGACGTCGGCGTCGGACAGGACGACGAGGGGGTCCTTTCCTCCCAGCTCGAGGACGACGCGCTTGAGATCCCCGCTGGCTTCCCGGAGGATGTGCTTGCCCACCTCTCTCGATCCCGTGAAGGCGATCATGTCCACGTCGGAGCGGACCAGGGCCTTGCCCTGCGCGTCGGCGCCGTGAACGACCACGAGCACGTCCTCGGGAAGCACCTCGTTCAGGGCATCGGCATAGGCCTGGCCCGAGAGGGGAGTCTCCTCCGAGGGCTTGAAGACCACCGTGTTCCCGGCCATGAGGGCCGGCAGGACCATCCACGACGGCATGGACATGGGGAAGTTCCACGGTGTGATGGCGGCGCACACGCCCAGCGGATCCCGGTAGACGGTGGAGCGGAGCCGACCGTCCTCCACCACCTCCGGCTCCAGGGCCTCGACCAT